>JBQMQB010000023.1:0-11456 GCA_052172715.1 Giesbergeria sp.
GCGTAGTCGGGCATCAGGAAGGGGAGCGAGAACAGGTTGAGCTGCTTGACCTGTGGCGACCAGTTGATGGTCGAGCCAATCGCCATATCGATCACGCCCTGGCGCAGCGCGGAAAACTCGCGCGTCTGGTCGCCCTGGATCAGCGAGACGCCAGGGTAGAGTTTGATGTTGATGCGCCCGTTGGTGCGTTCGCGCACCTTGTTGGCCCACAGCTCGCCACCCTTGCCCCAGGGGAAGGCCGTACCGAGCACCAGCGACATGCGGTACTCGCTTTTGTAGTTGCTTTGGGCCAGCGCGGTGGGGGTGTTGAAGGCGAGCACGGCAGCGGCGGCCACGGCCGAGGTCAGGAAGGTGCGCAGTTTCATGGCTTTAGTCTCCTTGTGAAAAAATCAGTAGCCTAAGTACGTGGGCAGCCACAGCGCCAGCTGCGGCCACAGGATGACGCAGAGCATGGCAACGCACATTCCGCCCACCAGCCACAGCACCCAGCCAGTGGTGTCCTCCATGCGCACGCCGGCAATGCGGCTCGATACCATCAGATTCACCGCCATGGGCGGCGTGAACTGGCCGATGGCCACGTTGAGTGTGAGGATCACGCCGAACCACACCGGATCCCACCGATAGTGCTGCAGGATGGGCATCATCAGCGGCACGAAGATCAGGAAGATCGAGATACCGTCGAGGAACATGCCCAGCACGATGAGCATGAGGATGAGCATTGCCAGCACTGCGCCCTCACCCAGGCCGGAGTGCACGATGGCGTTGGTGATCGGGTCGATCACGCCCAGCGTAGAGAGCGAGAACGCAAAGATCGCCGCGAGTGACACCACCAGCAAAATGACCGCCGACAGCTCGCCCGATTCCCGCAGGATGACGAACAGATCGCGCACGCGGATCGTGCGATGGATGGCCATGCCGACAAACAACCCGTAGAACACCGCCACCACCGCCGCTTCGGTCGGCGTGAACCAGCCCGCGCGCATGCCGCCCAATATCAGCACGGGTGCCGCCAGCCCCCAACTTGCTTCACGCAAGCTGCGCCAGAACGGCGGGCGTGGCAGAGCGGCTTCTAGCTGTCCCATGCGGTGGCGCCGCGCCAGCCATACCGTGGGAATCGCCAGTGCCAGGCCCGCCAGAACGCCTGGCACCAAACCGGCAGCAAACAATGCCGGAACCGATGCGCCCGGCACCAGTACCGAATAGACGATGAAGGCGACCGATGGCGGAATCAGGATGTCGGTCGATGCGGCAGCGGCCACCACGCTGGCCGAAAATGCCGGAGGGTAGCCCGCGCGCTGCATGGCCAGCAGCATCACGCCGCCAATGGCCGCCGCCGTCGCCGGTCCGGAGCCTGAAATGCCGCCAAGAAACATGGCGACGCCAATCGCCACCAGCGGCAACATGCCCGGCCCGCGCCCGACCATGGCTACGGCCAGATTGACAAGGCGCGCTGCGACGCCTGATCGGTCGAAGATGGAGCCGACCAACACGAACATCGGAATGGCCAGCAGCGGGTATTTGCCCAAGCCGGCGTAAAAGTTCTGCGGTACGGCGAGCAGGCCGAACCATTGCGTGTCGGTATTGGCGAGCGCAATGGCGGCGGCGCCTGCCAAGCCGAGTGCTGCGCCCACGGGTACGCCCGCCAGAAGAAACACCGCGAACGCGGCAAAGAGCAGGGTGGCGATCATGGCGCGGGGGGGCGGCGCGTGATGCGCACGAACAGACCTACGGCCCGCAGCGCGATCAGTGCGGTCAATATCGGAAACCACATGGAATACCACCACTGCGGCACGCCGATGCCGGGAGAGGTCTCGCCATACCGGTAGTCGTCCCATACCAAGCGCACGCTCAGCGCGGCGACCAAGGCGAACAGCACGGCCACCATAAGCGCGCCCAGCTGTGCCAAGCGCCTGCGCCGTGCAGCGCTGCCGCTGCTGGAAAAGAACTCGATGCGGATGTGCCGGTCGCGCGCCACGGCGGCTGAGCCGCCCACAAGTGCCAGCACGATCATCAGAAAGACCGAGAACTCCTCGGTCCAGGCAAAAGAAGCGTCGGTGAAATAGCGCACCAGCACGTTGGCGAAGGTGATGAGCGCCAGCGCCGCCATCGCCAGCACTGTGAGCCAGTCTTCCAGCGCAAGCGAGCGAGGGTGGTCGTCTTCTGGATCGTCGGGCGGAGGGATCGGTTCAGGAGGAAGCATGCAGGAGGCGCGAAATGAGGGCTGGCGGTGGCCGATGCTGCAAGCGCTGCGCCCACCTAAAACATTATGCGGGTAAGGCAATTGCACCGTGCGCGCCATGCATGCGCAGGCGGATAATCCGGCGATGGAAACCAAGTGGCTTGAAGATTTTGTCAGTCTGGCTGAGACGCGCAGTTTTAGTCGCTCGGCCCAGTTGCGCCATGTGACCCAGCCGGCGTTTTCGCGCCGCATTCAGGCGCTCGAAGCCTGGGCAGGGACCGATTTGGTCGATCGCAGCTCTTACCCCACGCGCCTGACCCCGGCGGGCCGCACACTCTACGACCAGTCGCTGGAAATGCTGCAGGCGCTGCACAGCACCCGGGCGGTCCTGCGCGCGCATGGCAGTTCCAGCCAGGACATGATCGAATTTGCCGTGCCGCATACGCTGGCATTCACGTTTTTCCCCGAATGGGTCTCTCGCATGCGCGAGCGGTTTGGTCCCTTTAAGAGTCGTCTGATTGCACTGAACGTGCACGACGCCGTCATGCGCCTGGTCGAAGGCAGTTGCGATTTGCTCGTGACGTACCACCACGAGTCGCAGCCTTTGCAGCTTGATGCCAGTCGCTACGAAATGTTGACCTTGGGCCAGGAGGTGCTTGCGCCTTATGTGCGCCCGGGGCCTGATGGTCGACCGCTTTACTCGCTGCCGGGCACCGTTGCGGAGCCGCGGCCGTACCTGGCCTACGCGCCAGGTGCCTACTTGGGGCGTGTGACCGAGTTGATCCTCAAACAGTCGCCCGTCCCGCTGCACCTTGAGCGCGTGTACGAGACAGACATGGCTGAGGGCCTTAAAGCCATGGCTCTAGAAGGCCACGGCGTGGCCTTCTTGCCGCTCAGCGCGGTAAAGAAGGACTTGCGCGCGCGCCGACTGGTCAGCGCTGCGCCGCCCGAGCTGCCCAATTTGCAAATGACCATGGACGTGCGCATCTGCCGCGAACGCCCAGGCCCGCGCGAGACGGGGCGCGACAAGATCGATGCTCTGTGGGCTTTTCTGGTCGAGCAAAATATGGCCGTTGGGCGCACATGATTTTTTTGCATCACACTCCCCGCAATCGGCATTGGCTGCATGCTGCCCACCGATTTACATTCGCGGCCTTCTTTGCCGCAGTCTGCACTGGAACCACGCCATGACTCCCATTTCGCGCTTCACCCTGTTCGTGCTCGCCATGGCGGCCGGTGCGTCAAGCCTGGCAGCAGAAGGCGTGCTGGACCGTGTGCGCGCCGGCGGCAAGCTGGTGATCGCCTATCGCGACTCATCGGTTCCCTTCTCGTATCTGGATTCAAAGACGGGAAAACCCATAGGCTACGCCATGGACTTGTGCCTGCATCTGGCCGAAGTCGTGCGTCGCCAGACCGGAAAAAAAGACATGGCGATCGATCTGGTGCCTGTTACCTCGGCCAACCGGGTAACCACCGTTGCCGAGGGCAAGGCCGACATGGAATGCGGCTCCACGACCAACAACGCCGAGCGCCGCAAATCGGTGGCATTCACTATTCCGCACTACATCACGGGCGCGCGCCTGTTGGTGCCCGCTTCAAGTTCGGTGAATCGGTTGGAGGATCTCGCTGGCAAAAAGGTGGTCTCTACCAAGGGCTCAACTCCCCTGAGCGCCCTGACCCAGTTGAACCGAGAACGTTTGATGGGGCTGAATATTGTGGAGGCACCTGACCACGCACGCGCGGTAGCGATGGTGGAGAAGGGCGAGGCCGATGCCTTCTTGATGGACGACGTTCTGCTTTACGGTCTGGCGGTCGGCCGCACCGACCCCAAGGCGCTGAAAGTGGTGGGCCGGTTTGTGACCACGGAGCCCCTCGCCATCATGCTGGTGCCTGGCGATGCGGAGTTCAAAAAATTGGTGGACGATGAAATGCGCCGCCTCATCATTAGCCGCGAGATCTATGTCATCTACGACAAATGGTTCATGCAGCCCATCCCGCCGCAAAACCGTGCGCTCAACCTTCCAGTGAACTACCTGATGCGCGATTTCTGGAAGTACCCGACCGACAAGGTGCCCTTTTGAGCATCGAAGGTGCCGCGCAGGCATTGCGCGGCATCATAGAATCCGCCGTTTAGGCACAATCCAAAGGAGACAACATGAAAAAACAACTATTTGCCGCGACCCTACTCGCACTGGCTGCTGGCGCTACGTTCGCTCAGGCGAACGACACACTGGCCAAAATTAAAGGCTCGGGCAGCATCACGCTGGGCGTGCGCGAGTCGTCTGGCCTGTCCTACACGTTGGGCAATGGCAAATATGTGGGTTTCCACACCGAGATGGCCGAGCACATCGTCGCTGACCTGCAAAAGCAGCTCGGTCTGGCCAAGCTTGAAACCAAGTACCAGCCTGTCACCTCGCAAAACCGCATCCCGCTGGTGACCAACGGCACGGTGGATCTGGAGTGTGGCTCCACCACCAACAACGTCGCCCGCCAGAAAGAGGTGGCCTTTGCTGTGACCACCTATGTGGAAGAAGTGCGCATGGTCGTCAAGGCCAACTCGAACATTGCTTCCATCAAGGACCTGAACGGCAAGACCGTGGCGACCACCACTGGCACGACCTCGGTGCAGACCCTGCGCAAGAATGAGCGCGCCGGCGGCTTGGACTTCAAGGACGTCCAGGGCAAGGACCACGCCGACAGTTTCCTGATGCTGGAAACCGGCCGCGCCGATGCATTCGTGATGGATGGCTCCATCTTGGCTGCCAACATCTCGAAGGCCAAAAACCCTGCCGACTACAAGATCGTGGGCGAAGTGCTCTCGGTCGAGCCTATTGCCTGCATGCTGCGCAAGGACGACCCTGCCTTCAAGAAGGCAGTGGACGACTCCATCAAGCGCCAGATCGCCGACGGTTCGCTCGCCAAGCTGTACGACAAGTGGTTCATGCAACCTGTGCCCCCGACCAACACCAAGATCGGTCTGCCTATGTCCGAGGCCACCAAGGAAGCCTGGGCACATCCTAACGACAAGCCCATGGAAGACTACGCCAAGAAATAATTGGCGGGTTGAAATGCCCCTTCGAGCCATGCGTTCGGGGGGGCTTTTTTTGTTGCACAGCGCTGGCTGTCACACGAAGGGACTCCTATGAGCTGGGATTGGCAGGTGTTCTGCACGGACACCTTGGATCAGACCGTCGTTGCCGGGTGCTTCGGCAAGGGCGGTGACATCACCTATCTGGATTGGCTGTTGTCGGCCTGGGGCTGGACGGTGTCGGTGTCGCTGCTCTCGCTGGCGCTGGCGCTGGCGCTGGGCGGTATCGTCGGAACCCTGCGCACCTTGGAGGGGCACCCTTGGGTGGTTCGTTTCACCAATGTCTGGGTGGAGCTGTTTCGCAATATTCCGCTGTTGGTGCAGTTATTTCTCTGGTACCACGTACTGCCCTCGATGTTTCCGGCGTTGCAGCGCGTACCCGGCTTCATATTGGTAATTTTTGCGCTGGGTCTGTTTACGTCGGCACGCATTGCCGAGCAGGTGCGCTCGGGCCTTGAGTCGCTGCCGCGCGGCCAGCGCTATGCCGGTATGGCTGTGGGTTTCACTACCTTCCAGACCTACCGCTACGTGCTGCTTCCCATGGCGCTGCGCATCGTCATTCCGCCGCTCACCAGTGAGACCATGAACATCTTCAAAAACTCGTCGGTGGCATTTGCGGTGTCGGTGGCCGAGCTGACCATGTTCGCCATGCAGGCGCAGGAAGAAACCTCGCGGGGAATCGAGATTTACCTGGCTGTGACGGCGCTGTACGTGGTGTCGGCTTTTGCGATCAACCGTCTCATGGCCTTTATCGAGAAGCGCTCACGTGTGCCGGGCTTTATTGCCGCCAGCAGTGCAGGGGGGCATTGAGATGAATCTTGCGATCGACTTCTCGTTCTACAACTGGGATTTGCTGCAGAACTTCGTGCTCAAGGGCATGTACTTCAGCCTCATGCTGACCGCAGTTGCCACCATTGGTGGGGTGTTCTTTGGCACTTTGCTTGCTTTGATGCGACTCTCCGGAAAGAACTGGCTCGTGCTGCCGGCCACCATCTACGTCAATGGCATGCGCAGTATTCCACTGGTGATGGTGATTCTGTGGTTCTTTCTGTTGGTGCCAACGTCGTTTTATGCGCTCTTTGGCAAACTTGGAAGTGACTACCGCGCGGAGATGTCGGCGGTGGTGACCTTCATCGCCTTTGAGGCCGCGTACTTCAGCGAAATCATGCGTGCTGGTATCCAGTCGATTTCACGCGGCCAGGTGTCTGCCGGTATGGCCATGGGCATGACCTATGGGCAGAACATGAAGCTCGTGATCCTCCCGCAGGCGTTTCGCAACATGCTGCCGGTGCTGCTGACGCAAACCATCATCCTGTTCCAGGACACCTCGCTGGTCTACGCCATCGGTGCCTACGACATGCTCAAGGGCTTCGAGATTGCGGGCAAGAACTTTGGCCGGCCCATCGAGGCGTACCTGGCCGCTGCTGTCGTCTACTTTGTGATGTGCTTTGCGCTGTCCTGGGCCGTCAAGCGCCTGCACCGCAAGATTGCCATCGTGCGTTAAGGATTTTCATGATTGATCTCAAGAATGTTTCCAAGTGGTACGGCAGCTTCCAGGTGCTGACCGACTGTTCCACTTCCATCCAGAAGGGGGAGGTGGTCGTCGTCTGCGGGCCTTCCGGCTCCGGAAAATCCACCCTCATCAAGACCATCAACGCGCTCGAACCCTTTCAGAAGGGCGAGATCTGGGTCGATGGTGTGCCGGTGCACGACCCCAAGACGAATCTGCCCAAGTTGCGCAGCCGCGTAGGCATGGTGTTCCAGCACTTTGAGCTGTTCCCGCACCTCTCCGTGACGGAAAACTTGACCATTGCACAGATCAAGGTGCTGGGCCGCAGCGCAGACGATGCCCATAAGCGCGGCCTCAAGATGCTCGACCGCGTCGGCCTGTCGGCCCACAAAGACAAGTTCCCCGGTCAGCTGTCTGGCGGCCAGCAGCAGCGCGTGGCTATTGCGCGCGCGCTGTCCATGGACCCCATCGTCATGCTGTTCGACGAGCCTACCTCGGCCCTTGACCCGGAAATGGTCGGTGAGGTGCTGGACGTGATGGTGGGCCTGGCCAACGAAGGTATGACCATGATGTGCGTCACCCACGAAATGGGCTTTGCCCGCAAGGTGGCGCACCGCGTGATCTTCATGGACGTCGGCGGAAAGATCCTCGAAGACTGCACGCGCGAGGAGTTTTTCAACAACCTCGAAGCCCGCCAGCCGCGCACCAAAGACTTCCTGAACAAGATTCTGCAGCACTGAAAAGTCTGATTGAAAATGGCTGCTATCGCTTTAGAAATAAGCGTTAGCAGCTATTTTTTTAAGAGCATTCGAGTGCGCAAGCAGCAGGGGGTTGCCTGGGTTTTTTGGTGGTTCGCGGCGGTGGTGGGGTTGTTGACGCCAATCGCCCGCGCATCACCAGTCGGACCTCAGTGCAAGGCCGCTTTCGCGGCAGGCCGCACAATAGACTTCGCTGTGTCTGCTTTACCTGAAATTCCCTCTATTGCCACTTCGCCCGAGGCCCCTGTGCCGGGCCATGTGCATGCTGTGCGCGGTGGTGTGGTCGAAGTGCGGTTCCCGGCCTCGGCCCTGCCCGCTCTCGGTACGGCGCTGGAGGCCCGAACGCCCGGCGCACCCACGGTGACGCTGGAGGTCGAGAGCCAGGTGGACGAAAGCACCGTGCGCACCGTCGCCCTGCAGGAAACCCAGGGACTGGCACGCGGTGTGCCCGTGTACTCCACTGGGGGGCCGCTGACGGTGCCCGTGGGCGACGCGCTGCTCGGGCGCCTGATTAACGTGCTTGGCGAACCTGGCGACGGCGGCCCACCGATCGCCGAGGACACCCCGCGCCGACCCATCCACCGTCCGCCGCTGCCACTGGGCGAACGCCGCGCCGTGGCAGATGTGTTTGAAACCGGCATCAAGGTCATTGACCTGCTGGCCCCGCTGGCCCTGGGCAGCAAGGCGGCCATGTTTGGCGGTGCCGGCGTAGGCAAGACGGTGCTGGTGATGGAACTCATCCACGTCATGGCGAAGACCTACCAGGGACTGTCGGTTTTTGCCGGTGTGGGCGAGCGCACACGCGAGGGGCATGAGCTGCTGCTCGACATGCGCAACTCAGGCATGCTGGCCAATACCATCCTGGTGTTCGGCCAGATGAGTGAGCCGTCTGGCGCGCGCTGGCGCACTCCGCTCGCCGCGTTGACGCTGGCCGAGTACTTCCGCGACGAGCAGCAGCGCAATGTGCTGCTGCTGATGGACAACGTGTTCCGTTTTGTGCAGGCCGGCGCCGAAGTCTCTGGCCTGCTCGGCCGCCTGCCCTCGCGTGTCGGCTACCAGCCCACCTTGGCGAGTGAAGTAGCCGCGGTGCAGGAGCGCATTGCCTGCGGCGAACACGCCTCGGTGACGGCGATCGAGGCGGTGTACGTGCCGGCCGACGATTTCACCGACCCAGCCGTCACCGCCATCGCCGTTCACCTGGACAGCCGTATCGTGCTCTCGCGTGCGCTTGCCGCCGAGGGTATGTACCCGGCGGTCGATCCGCTCGCCTCGCAGTCGCGCCTGCTGGACCCGGCGGTAGTCGGCCAGGCGCACTGCGACTTGGCCCGCGAGGTGCGCGAAGCCATTGCACGCTACCGCGAGCTGCAAGACATCATTGCGCTGCTGGGCGTGGCAGAGCTGAGCGCCGAAGACCAGTTGCGCGTCAAGCGCGCGCGGCGGCTGCAGCGCTTTCTGACGCAGCCCTTCAGCGTGACGGAGGCCTTCACCGGGCAGGCCGGGCGCCAAGTGGCGCTGAAAGACACGCTTGCCGGCTGCCGCGCCATTCTGGACGGCGCGGGCGACGATTTGCCCGAGAGCGCCTTCTACATGGTCGGCACGCTGGACGAAGCCCTGGCAAAGAAGGCCGCATGAACGAAGCCAATGCCTGGCCACGCGCCGATGCCATTCATCTCGTGCTCTCCAGCCTGGGCGCGGTGTTGGTCGATGCAGAGGGCGTGCGCTCGGTGCGCGCGCAAGATGCCACGGGAAGTTTCGGCCTGTGGCCGGGCCACGAAGATCTGCTGGCAGTGCTCAGTGTCGGCATTCTGTCCTGGCGCGATACGCAGGGCGCTTGGCACTACTGCGCGTTGCGCAGCGGCGTGCTCACCCTGCGGCGCGGCTGCGATCTGCAAATTGCCAGCCGCGAGGCGGTGCTTGGCGACGACCCTGCGCAGCTTGAGAGCACGGTGCTTGAACAACTGCGCCAGCGCCAGCAGACCGAGGACCATGCACGCCGCGAAAGCCACCAGATCGAAGTGCAACTGCTGCGCCAGCTCCAGCCCGGCAGAGCCGGGCCGCGCAGCACACCGGGCGTATGGCCATGAGCGACAACCCCTTGCCCGAAGAAGACCGTGCCTGGATTGCCCGGGTGCACCAGCAGTGGGAGCGCCAGCTGCGCAGCCGCCGCGAGGGCGAGCCCAGCCTGCTGCGCCAGCTCGCCAGCGTGGGCGTACTGGGCTGGGTGGTGGTGGTGCCCACGCTGATGGGTATCGCGCTGGGGCGCTGGCTGGATATGCAATGGGCCACCGGCATCACCTTTACGGCCGCGCTGCTCCTGCTGGGTGTTGTGCTGGGTGGCTGGACCGCCTGGCGCTGGATACACCGGTGATGACGGCGCTGTTTTTCTTCCCTGGCCTGCTGCTGGGCGCATGGCACTTTGGCAGCCTGCACTGGCTCACGGGGCGACTCACCGACCTCACAGGCGAAAGGCAAACTCCCTGGGGCCGTATGTTGGCGCTGCAATTGCTGCGTTTCGCCGTGCTGACCGGCGCCTGCTACGGCGCCGCACGCGTCGGGCCCCTGGCGCTTGTCGCTCTGGGGCTTGGGGTGCTGGTGGCACGCCCACTCGTCTTGCACCTGACCAAGACCCACCAGGCACCACCACCATGACCAACAGCCCGTTTGACCACGAAGTTCTGCTGCAACTCGGCCCACTGCACATCACCACCCCCGTGGTCACCACCTGGGGCGTGATGCTGGCGCTGGTGCTGGGCGCCGCTTGGCTGCGCAGCCGCCTGTCGGTGCGTGCGCCAGGCCGGGTGCAGGCACTCGCAGAACTGGCGTTCGACATGGTGCAGACGGAAATGCGTTCGACCATGAGAACCGACCCGGCACCTTTTCTGCCTCTGATTGCCACGCTGTTCGTCTTCATCCTCACGGCCAACCTCAGCGGGCTCATTCCCGGTGTGGAGCCACCCACCGCAGCCCTGGAAACCGACGTGGCGCTGGCGCTGGCCGTGTTTGTCGCCGTGCTGGGCTGGGGCGTGCGTCGGCATGGCCTTTGGGGCTACCTGCGCAGTTACGCCCAGCCGAGTCTGCTGGTGCTGCCCCTGAACTTGATTGAGGCGGTGACCCGCATTGTTTCGATGTCGGTGCGTCTGTTTGGCAACATCATGAGCGGCGTTGTCATCTCTACCGTGGTGCTGGGATTGGCGGGGCTGCTCGTGCCTGTGCCGTTCATGGCGCTCGAACTGCTCACTGGGCTTATCCAAGCCTATATCTTTACCGTGCTCGCCATGGTCTTCATCGCTGCAGCCGCCAGCGAATCATCTGAAACGGAGTGACCTTTATGGACAACCACTGGATTGAAATTGTCAGCATCGTCTGCGCTGCCTTTACGGTGTCTTTTGGCGCCATCGGCCCAGCGCTCGCCGAGGGGCGTTCGGTGGCGGCGGCCATGGACGCACTGGCTCGCCAGCCCGAGGCCGCCAGCACCATCTCGCGCACGCTGTTCGTCGGCCTTGCCATGATCGAGACCACCGCCATCTACTGCCTGGTCATCGCGCTGCTGCTGCTGTTTGCCAACCCGTTCCTGCGCTAAGAGCGTGTTGATGATCTAACGATGCATATCGACCTCTCGACACTGTTGCTGCAGGCGATCAACCTGCTGGTGCTGTTGGCACTGCTGCGCTGGCTGCTCTACCGGCCGCTGCAGTCCGTGATCGCCGCTCGCCAAGCACTCGTCGCCAAGGAACTGGCCGACGCCAGCGACAAAGCCGCCCAGGCAGAACAGGCGGCCAGCGCACTGGCCAGCCAGCAGCAAGCCCTGCAAGCCGAACAGGCCAACCTGCTGGGCGCAGCGCGGCGCGACGACGCCGCCGAGCGCGAGCAGCTGCTCGCCAGCGCCCGCCTTGAGGCCAAGGCGCAGCTGGACGCCGCGCG
>JBQMQB010000023.1:11556-15597 GCA_052172715.1 Giesbergeria sp.
GAAATCGGCCGCGTGCACGCCACGGGCGACGGCATCGCCGAAATACGCGGCCTGGCCGGAGCACGCCTGGGCGAGCTGCTGCGCTTTCCGGGCGACCGCATGGGGTATGCCGCCAGCCTCAATCCCGACAGCATCGCCTGCGTGCTGCTCGACGACAGCGCAGGCGTTGCTGTGGGTGATGCAGTTCGCCGCACCGGCGACGTCGTGCAGGTGCCCGTGGGCGAGGCCCTGCTGGGCCGCGTGGTGGACCCACTGGGCCGCCCGCTCGACGGGCGTGGGCCGGTGGAGTGCGCCGAGCGCCTTCCGGCCGAGCGACCAGCGCCCAGCGTTCTCGACCGTGCGCTGGTGCAGGAGCCCGTGCATACCGGCACGCTGGCAGTCGATGCGTTGTTTCCCTTGGGACGGGGCCAGCGCGAACTGCTGATTGGCGACCGCGGCACGGGCAAGACGGCAATCGCCGTCGATGCAGTCATCGCACAAAAGAACAGCGAACTTATTTGCGTGTACATCTGCGTCGGGCAAACCTCCGAATCGGCGGCTGCTGTGGTGGCCGCAGTGGGCAAGTTTGGCGCACCCGAGCGCTGCATCTTTGTGGTTGCCAGCGGCAGCACCGCGCCCGGCCTGCAATGGCTGGCCCCTTTTGCCGGGTTCTCGATGGCCGAGTGGTTTCGCGATCGCGGCGGCCATGCGCTGGTGGTGGTAGACGACCTAAGCCAGCACGCAGCCACGCACCGCGAACTGGCGCTCTTGATGCAGCAGCCGCCGGGGCGGGAGGCTTATCCGGGCGACATCTTTCACGTGCATGCGCGCCTGCTAGAGCGCGCAGCCATGCTCTCGCCCGAGCGCGGCGGTGGCTCACTGACCGCACTGCCAGTGGCGCGCACCGAGGCAGGCAACCTGAGCGCCTACATTCCCACCAACCTGATCTCGATTACCGATGGACAGATCGCACTGAACACGCGCCAGTTCGAGCTGGGCCAGTTGCCAGCGGTGGATACCGGCCTGAGCGTGAGCCGCATTGGCGGCAAAACCCAGGCACCGTTGATGCGTGAGGCTGTGGCGCAATTGCGCCTGGCCTATGCGCAATTCCTCGAACTTGAAGTGTTCACCCGCTTTGGTACCGAGCTGGACGCCCGCGTCCAGGCGCAGATTGCCCGTGGCCGCCTGATACGCGCCGCACTGGGCCAGCCACGGCTGGCGCCGCAAGACCCGGCGTTGCAGGTGGCCTTGTTGATCGCGCTGCAGGCCGGGCTGCTCGATGTCGGCGGCCCGCAATCTCTGCCAGCCAAACTTACGCAGCTCAGCGCCGCAATTGCCGCCGACCCAGCGCTGGCCGCGGCGCTGCGCACACGCGGCAAGGTCCCGCCAGGCCTGCAAGAGCGCCTGAGCACCCAGCTTGCCCAGGTGCTGGGCGAGCCAGCTACCCCGGTCGTCTGACCCATGGACCGCACGGCCGCTGACGTACAGGCGCGGCTTGCCACCACGCAAGGCTTTGGTGACCTGGTCAACGCACTGCGCGGCATGGCGGCTGCGCGCAGCGAGCGCGCCCGCGCCCGCATTGCCGGTGCCGACGCCTACAGCCGCACAGTGGCCACGGCCATCGGCCAGGCGCTCGCTTTGCTGCCTGTGGACGATGCAGCGGCTTCCACCAGCACCGACACCGGTGACGTGCTGTGGCTGGTGTTCGGTGCAGAACAAGGCTTTAACGGCGGCTACACCGAGCGCGTGCTGGACGCTTTGCCGCCAGGGGCGCCTGCCGCGCGCATCGTGTTGCTGGGCGAGCAGGCAGAGCACATCGCACGCGTGCGGGGGCTGAAGATTGAAGCCCACGCCCCCCTGGTCGCACACGCTGATGCCGTGATTTCCACAAGCGAGCGGCTGCGCACTTTGCTGCTCGCGACACTGGCGCGAAAACCTGCCGCCAGCGTCGAATTGTTGTTTGGTGAGTTGGGGGCGGGCCACCGCTTTGAAGTTCGGCGCCAGCGACTTCTGCCGCTCGATCTCGCCACGTTGCGCGCGGCGCCCGACTACGCTCCGCGTGTGCACCAGAAACCAGCCGAACTGCTGAACCTGCTGGCCGGTGAGTACGTCTCAGCGCGGCTCGCCCGGGCAACCCTGCACAGCCACGCCTGTGAAAACCTGGCCCGGCTCTCGGCCATGGCAGCGGCCCATGAAAACATCACCAAGATGAACAGCACGCTGCAGGATGAGCTGCGCCGCCTGCGCCAGGAAGCGATTACGGCGGAGGTGGTGGAGCTGGCCGCAGGCCTGCGGTCTTTGCACCTGCGTGCCGACAATGCGCAAGAGTTGTAGCTGTGTCTGCCTCTCGCACTTATTTTTAACGGATTTGATGCTACATATTAGGGAGCAGTTTGTCGCTCGCGGAGTGTCTTTCTCTTGACCGGTACTGTCAGAGTCCTGAGAAAGGTTCGCGGCAAGGCGCGAGCGCGGAACGCGAAGCTTGAACCGATGGGAGAATGCTGCGCATGACTGCCGCAAGCACTTCCACCGCCCTGCAAACGCTCACCATCACCCGCCCCGACGACTGGCACCTGCACGTGCGCGACGGTGAGGCGCTGCTGACGGTGGTGCCGCACACCGCCGCCCAGTTTGGCCGCGCCATCATCATGCCCAACCTGCGCCCGCCGGTGACCACGGCGCAGCAGGCGCTTGACTACAAGCAGCGCATCCTGGCGGCCGTGCCCGAGGGCGTGGCGTTCGAGCCGCTGATGACGCTCTACCTCACCGACCTGCTGCCGCCCGATGAGATCGTCCGCGCGCGGGATGCCGGTGTGGTGGCGGTCAAACTTTACCCAGCGGGTGCCACGACCAACAGCGATGCGGGTGTGACGGACCTGCGCAAGACCTATCCCACGCTGGAGGCGATGCAGAAGGCGGGCATGCCGCTGCTGGTGCACGGCGAAGTCACCAGCCCTGACATTGATTTGTTCGACCGCGAGGCGGTGTTCATTGAGCGCCAGCTCATCCCGCTGCGCCGTGATTTCCCCGAGCTGAAAATTGTCTTCGAGCACATCACCACGCGAGAAGCCGCGCAGTACGTGAACGAGGCCGGGCGCTTTACTGCGGCCACTGTCACCGTGCACCACCTGCTCTACAACCGCAACGCCATCTTCACAGGTGGCATTCGCCCGCACTACTACTGCTTGCCCGTGCTCAAGCGCGAAGAGCACCGCCGTGCGCTGGTGCAGGCCGCTACCAGCGGCAGCGACCGATTCTTCCTGGGCACCGACAGCGCGCCGCACCCTGCGCATTTAAAAGAGCACGCCAGCGGCTGCGCCGGCTGCTACACCGCGCACGCCGCCATGGAGCTGTACGCCGAGGCCTTCGATTCGGTGGGCGCGCTGGACAAGCTCGAAGGCTTTGCCAGCTTCCATGGTCCGGCCTTCTATGGCCTGCCGCGCAACACCGGCACGCTCACCCTGGTGCGCGAGAGCTGGACACCGCCAGACAGCTTTGCCTTTGGCGAGGCCGAGCTCAAGCCCCTGCGCTCGGGCGAGGCGCTGGCCTGGCGCGTGCAAGGCTGAATTTGCTGGCCGTGACCAGCCCAATACAGGGGTCTGTGTTTTCTGAAGTGGACTGGCAAGCCCCCTGGCTTGCACCTTGGCGCAGCCTCGGCGTGCCGTTGGCGCAGGAGGCCGCACGCGGCAGAGCCGTGCACGAGGTATTCAACGCCACTGGCCACGCACCGGTCCGCTTCGTGCCGCAGGCCGACCTGCCGCTGGGCATGGCCTACGAGCAGTTCATTTTCGACACCGGCAACGTTCCCACGCGGGGCAACTTGCACGACTTCTTCAATGGGCTGGTGTGGCAACGCTTTGGCAAGGCCAAGCGGCGCCTGAACCAGTTGCAGGCCGGTGCGATTGCGGAGCAGGGCGTGGGCCCGGTGCGCGGGCCGTTGCGCGACGCTTGCACGCTGCTCGACGAGAGCGGCGCGCTGCTCGAAGCGCCGCCTGCTCTGTGGCAGGCGCTGCTGGCGCGGGACTGGCAGGCGTTGTTCGTGCAGCACCGCGCGCTGTGGGG
>JBQMQB010000024.1:0-14652 GCA_052172715.1 Giesbergeria sp.
TCGGCGCGCCGGGGCGCGTTCTTTTGGTTGGTCCAGGTGTTCCAGGCCACGATGAGGGCCAGCAACACGGCGCCTATTACGGCCAGACTGATTTGCAGGGTGCTCATGAGAGTGCGGAGGTGTTCAAAATATTCATGCGTCCACCATGGACAGGGCCGATTCCATATCCACCGCCACAATGCGCGAGACGCCCTGCTCCTGCATGGTGACACCAATGAGCTGGCGTGCCATTTCCATGGCAATCTTGTTGTGGCTGATGAAAAGGAATTGTGTTTCTTTGCTCATGCTGCTCACCAAGCGCGCATAGCGCTCGGTGTTGGCGTCGTCAAGCGGCGCATCCACTTCGTCCAGCAAACAGAATGGCGCTGGGTTGAGCTGGAAGATGGCAAACACCAGCGCAATGGCCGTGAGCGCCTTCTCACCGCCCGAGAGCAAATGGATGGTCTGGTTCTTCTTGCCCGGCGGCTGCGCCATGACCTGCACGCCGGAGTCGAGAATTTCGTCGCCGGTGACGATGAGGCGCGCGTTACCGCCGCCAAACAGCTCGGGAAACATGCGGCCGAAATGCTCGTTGACGGCGTCAAAGGTGCCCGAGAGCAGCTGGCGCGTTTCGCCATCAATCTTGCGGATGGCGTCTTCCAGCGTGGTCATGGCCTCGGTCAGGTCGGCCGTTTGCGCGTCAAGGAAGACCTTGCGCTCGCTGGCAACCGCGAGCTCTTCGAGTGCCGCTAGGTTGACGGCGCCGAGCGCCGCAATCTCGCGCTGCAGGCGGTCGACTTCAGCCTGCAGACCGGCCAAACGCACACCGCCTTCGGTAATCGAGGCGGCCAATGCATCAAGATCGGCTTCGGCATCTGCGAGCAAGGTGGTGTACTGCTCCAGGCCCAGGCGCGCGGCCTGCTCCTTGAGCTGAAATTCGGTGATGCGCCCGCGCAAGGGTTCGAGCGCGCGCTCAAGCTGCATGCGCCGCTCGTCGTTGGCGCGCAGCCGGGCGGTGAGCTCGTCGTAGCGGCTGCGCTCGGCGGCCAGCGCCTGTTCCCGCTCCATCTTGTTGGAGAGCACCTGCTGCAGACCGCCCTGGGCGGCAGCGTCGGTCAGGCGTTCGAGCTCGCCTTGGGCGCGAACGCGCTCCTCAGTCAGCGCCTGGGCCTGGCTGCCCGCTGTGGCCAGCGTGCGCTCCAGCTCGGCGCGGCGCTGGGCGGCGCTGCGCTGCGAGAACACCGCTTCTTGCGCCTGGCGCTCCAGGCTGCGCTGCTGCTCGCGGCATTCGGCCAGCTTGCGCTCTGCCTCGATGACCCGCTCGCCCAGCTGGGCATGGCGCTCTTGTGTGTCGGCAAGCTGCATATCGAGCTCTTCGAAACGTGCTTCGGCGGTGGCGCCGCGCTCTTGCAAGTCAGCGAGCTGTGCTTCGACTTCGGTCAGGTCGCCCTCAATCTGCGCACTGCGCGTGCGCGCCTGCTCGGCCAACTGCGCCATACGCAGGTGCTCCACTTGCAGTTCGTGTGCCTGGCCCTGCGCCTCGCTCGCCTCGCGGCGCAACTGCGCCAGGCGCTGGGCGCCGTCTTGGTAGGCGGATTCGGCGCGCACCAGGGAATTCTTTGCCTCTTCACTGATGAGCGACTGGGCGCGCAGCTCTTTCTCCAAATGCTCGATTTCCTGGGCGCGCGCCAGCATGCCCGATTGCTCGGAATCCTGGGCGTAAAACCCCACACTGTGCGCGGTGACGGCGTGGCCGCCGGGCACGTAAATCGCCTCGCCGGGCGCCAGGCGCTCCCGCCGTGCCAATGCCTCGTCCAGCGTTTGCGCGGTGTAGCAGCCCTCCAGCCATTCAGCGAGGATGCCGGCCAGACCCGCATCGTGCACGCGCAGCAAGGCAGAAAGGCGAGGCAGGGCCGCAGCCGCCGCGGTGTGCAGCGCCGCCGGAGGGGTGAAAAATGCCAATCGCGCTGGTGGCGCCTCATTGCCGCTGTGGCCGAGGAAGCCGCGCACGGTCTCAAGCCGCCCTACTTCGAGTGCCGAGAGGCGCTCGCGCAGCGCTGCCTCCAAGGCGTTTTCCCAACCGGTTTCAATATGAATGCGCGTCCACAGCCCGGCCATACCGGCGAGTCCCTGGCGCTCCAGCCACGGCTGCAGTTTGGATGAAGTTTTGAGTTTTTCCTGCAAGGCCTTCAGCGCTTCCATGCGTGCGGAGAGCTCAGCGAGGCGCCCGCTCTCGGCATTCACCGCTTGCTGGCGTGTGCGCCGTTCATCGTCGAGTGCGGGCACCGCGTCTTGCAACTCAGCAAGGCGCGCGGCCTGTGTTTCTGCCAGTTCACGCGCGGTATCGAGTTGCTCTTGCAGGTTGAGAAGGCGCGCCTCGTCCGGGGCAGCCAGGGCGTTCTTGTCGGCGCGCAGGCGCTCGAAACGCTGCTCCTGCTGGCGTTTTTGCTCTTGCTGGCTGCGCTGCTCTGCCGCCAGCACCTGAATTTGCTGCTGCACCTGACCGACGGCATTGCGCTGCTCGTCGGCTGCGCGTTGGCTGCTGCGCAAGGCGTCTTCGAGGTCGGGCAGCACGGCCGCCTGCTCCTCCACCTGAGCGGCGAGCATTTCTGCGCGTTCTTCGGCGTCGGCGCCGGCGCCGGTTTGGTTGTCAAGCTCGGCCTGGGCTTCGCGGCTGCGGCCCGCCCACTCGTCCATCTGCGCAGCCAGTTGCACCAGGCGCTGCTCGACGCGCTGGCGGCCTTCTATCACGTAGCGAATTTCGGCTTCCAGACGCCCCACTTCGGCCGTCACCTCGTAGAGCTTTCCTTGGGCTTGATTGACCTGGTCACCAGCGGCGTAATGCGCCTGGCGCACGGTTTCCAGCTCGGATTCGACGTGGCGCAGGTCGGCCATGCGCGATTCCAGGTCGTTCACGGCTTGCAGGCCATCGAGCCTCACACGCTCCTGCTCGGTCAGCGCATCGGCGCGCTTCAAGAACCATTGCTGCTGCTGACGCAACTGCGCCTGGGCATTGAGCGCCTTGTAGCGCTGCGCCACCTCGGCCTGCTTTTCCAGGCGCTCCAGATTGCCGGAGAGCTCGCGCAAGATGTCTTCAACGCGCGTAAGGTTCTCGCGTGTGTCGTGCAGACGGTTTTCCGTCTCGCGTCGGCGCTCTTTGTATTTGGAAACGCCGGCCGCTTCCTCCAGGAACAAGCGTAGTTCCTCGGGGCGGCTTTCAATAATGCGGCTGATCGTGCCCTGGCCGATGATGGCGTAGGCACGCGGCCCCAGGCCCGTACCCAGGAACACGTCCTGCACGTCGCGCCGACGCACGGGCTGGTTGTTGATGTAGTAGCTGCTGGTGCCGTCGCGTGTGAGCACGCGCTTGACGGCAATCTCCACGTACTGGTTCCACTGTCCGCCGGCGCGGTGGTCGTTGTTCTCGAACACCAGCTCGACGCTGGCGCGGCTCGCCTGCTTGCGGGTCGTGGTGCCACTAAAGATGACGTCCTGCATGGACTCACCACGCAACTCGCTCGCTTTGCTCTCGCCCAGCACCCAGCGCACCGCATCCATGATGTTGGATTTGCCGCAGCCGTTCGGCCCCACCACGCCCACCAATTGGCCTGGCAGCATGAAATTGGTGGGGTCGGCGAACGATTTGAAGCCGGAAAGTTTGATGGAGTTGAGTCGCACGAATCGCCCTGTAACGCCAGCGCCACGGGGTTTCGGTCCGCAAGCACAGCTGCCGCCAACGAACCCCTTGGGGCGCACCAGCGGCGCTGCCAATGTTACCTGAGCGCCGCCCTCTCGTTGGCCCCCCCGAGCGACAGGTACGTCATGGAAACAACTTGGCATACCTGTTACCCATAACGCAACAAAGAGCATGTCAGACTGCGCTGACACCTTTGCTGGAAGCCACCGTGACCATCCCGCCACTCCCCCGAAACTGCGAACCTGTCGCCACCGCCGTACCCGCTACCCCTTTATGGACCGAAGGCTTGCGCACGTCTGCGGTGGTCGCGGCCAGCAGCCTGGCACTCGCTGCCTGTGGCGGTGGTGGCGATGCCAACCCAGCACCGGTGCCCGGAACCACGCCACCCGGTACCACACCGCCCGTTGACCCCCCTCAAAAACCTCCCGCCTCTCAAAGCCTGGAAGATGCCGCGCTGTTCCTTGGTCAAGCCACCTTGGGTGCAGGGCGAGCCGAAATCGAGGCGCTTGCGGGGGGTAGCCTTGAAGACTGGCTGACCAAGCAGTTTGCCGCTCCACCAACCTCCAGCCATGTGGAATGGCTCTCCGCCCATGGCTACGGCGCTGAGAAATTCCGTTACAGCCAGAACGGCATGGACAACACCATCTGGCGGGCCTTCATTGGCGGCGCCGACGCGTTGCGCCAGCGCGTGGTCTGGGCGCTTTCGGAGATCTGCGTGGTGTCCATACTGGGGGTAGACAGCGCCTGGCGCCAGTTTGCGATGGCCCGCTACCTCGACATTTTGCAGACCCACGCCTTCGGCAACTACCGCCAGTTGCTCGAAGACCTCACGCTGTGCCCTGCCATGGGCTACTACTTGACGTTTCGGGGCAACGCCAAGGCAAACCTCACTACCGGCAGCCAGCCCGACGAAAACTTCGCCCGTGAGCTGATGCAGCTCTTCACCATTGGCCTGGTGCAGTTGCAGAACGATGGCTCACCTGTGCAGCGCGGCGGATCGCCCGTAGAAACTTACCGCGCGGAAGATGTGAGCGGCCTGGCGCGCGTATTCACTGGCTGGGATCTGGACGCAGCGGGCCTTACCAAGCCCTATCCGCCCGAGCTCATGGTGCGCCCCATGACGCAAGTCGCGGCCCGCTACGAAGCTGGCGCAAAGCAGTTCTTGGGCGCCACCATTGCCGATGGCGCTGATGCCAGAGCCGCCATGCGCAGCGCACTCGACACCCTGTTTCTGCACCCCAACGTAGGCCCGTTTTTATGCCGCCAACTCATTCAGCGGCTGGTCACCAGCAACCCCAGCGGCGCCTATGTGCGCCGAGTGGCTGCGGTGTTTGCCAACAACGGCAGCGGCGTACGCGGCGATTTGCGTGCCGTGGTACGCGCCATCCTGCTTGACCCGGCAGCACGCGACGCGGCACGCCTGCAAAGCCCCACTTGGGGCAAGCTGCGCGAGCCGGTGCAGCGCTTTGTGCACTGGGCGCGGGCCTTTGGCGCCAACTCTACTGGCGGCACCTGGAACATTGGCGACCTTGCCGACCCCGGTTATCGCCTTGGACAAAGCCCGCTGCGCTCGCCCTCGGTGTTCAACTTTTTCCGGCCTGGCTATGTGCCGCCCAACACCGCCCTTGCCAGCAATGGCCTGGTGGCGCCGGAATTTCAGATTACCAACGAATCCACCGTGGCGGGTTACGTGAACTTCATGGAGCGTGCAGTGGCCGCTAAAGGTGTGGGCGACCTACGAGCGGACTACGGCCGCCTACTCGCCCTTGCGCCCGATGCCGCAGCGCTGGTGGCCGAGCTGCAACTGGTGCTCGCCGCAGGGCAGTTGTCTGCAAACACACAAAGCCTCTTGGTGGCGGCCCTCAACAGCATGCCAACCAAAAAAGCAGTCGACCTACAAAACCGGATCTATGCCGCTCTGACTCTCGTCCTGGCAGCACCCGAATATCTCGTTCAGAAATGAGGCCCCACATGGCTGCACCCCACAACCTAGGCCCCGATAGCGCGTCGCGCCGTGTGTTTTTGCGCCGCGGCAGCGCGCTCTCTCTGGCTGCCAGCGCCGCACCCTGGGCCCTGGCGCTGTCCTCCATGGGCGACGCCGCCGCGCAGACCGCGCAGGATTACAAAGCGCTGGTCTGCATCTTCCTGCAGGGCGGCAACGACGCCTGGAACACCGTCGTGCCCTATGACGCCACGCACCACGCGCTCTACCAAGGCCTGCGCAGCAACCTGGCCTACAGCCGCGACGCCCTGACATCCGCTGTGCTCAAACCCAGCACCGCCCCCACTGATGGACGGCAATTCGCCCTGGCCCCCACCCTTGCAACGGGCTTGCTGCCCCTGTTCGACCAAGGGCGCCTGGCCGTGCTGCACAACGTGGGCACGCTGGTGCAACCCACCTCGAAGGCCGAATACCAGGCGCGCTCCGTCCCGCTGCCGCCCAAGCTTTTCTCGCACAACGACCAACAGTCTTACTGGCAAGCCTCTTCAGCCGAAGGCGCTGTGCGCGGCTGGGGCGGGCGGCTGGGCGATCTGGCGATGGCCAGCAACACAACATCCACCTTCACCTGCATCAACGTGGCCGGTAATGCGGTATTTCTCTCGGGAGATACCGCGGTGCCCTACCAGGTCACACCCAGCGGACCGATACCGGTCAACGGCGCCCGCGGCTGGTTGTTCGGCTCTGCCGAAGCGTGCCAGGCCTTGCGCCAGCTCATGATGGGGGCATCGCCCCACCTGCTGGCCAACGAGCATGCACGCGTCGCAAAGCGCAGCATTGAATCGGGCGAACTCGTCAGCTCGGCGCTGGCGGCAGCGCAAGTACCCACCACCTTTCCAACCGGCAGCCCGCTGGCGGACCAGCTGGCACTGGTGGCCCGCATGATCGCCTCGCGCCAGGCACTGGGCGCCAAGCGCCAAGTGTTCTTCGTATCCATCGGCGGTTTTGACACGCACGACAGCCAGCAGGCGGTGCACCCCGGCTTGCTCGGGCAGGTGGGCGCGGCAATGGCGGCGTTCTACCAAGCCACGGTGGCCTTGGGAGTGGACTCACAAGTGACCGCTTTCACTGCCTCTGACTTTGGCCGCACCCTGGTCAGCAACAACGACGGCTCCGACCATGGCTGGGGTGCAGCGCACTTCGCGTTGGGCGGAGCCGTCCTGGGCGGGCGCTTCGTCGGGCCTGCACCGGTGCCTGGCAACAACGGCCCAGACGATGTAGGCCAAGGACGGCTTTTACCTGCGTTGGCAGTCGAGCAATATGCCGGCACGCTGGCGCGCTGGTTCGGGGTGCCAGCTTCCGACCTGCCTCTGGTGTTGCCCCGACTCAGCCGCTTCAGCGAGCAGGACCTCGGGTTTATGCGCGTTTAACAACCTCCTGCAGACGCCTTTGCAGCGGGCTGCGAAACCGGGACCAGACAGCGCGCTGCGCCCCACAGTCCGATCAAGCCAACGCCTCTGGCGTCTAAGGCAGGTCGCAATTTCTATGAAATGCGCTGTTAACGCCTATAAATAAAGCGCTAACAGCTATTCTTCTATGAGCATTCAGAAGCCTCACTGACACGCAAACACACCGTACCCAACCACCGTTGCGGGCAGATGCTTTCCGCAAACCTAACAATAGGCGAACACACCACGCCACCCTGAAAAACCCTCTTCAAAAAAAGGTCATTCAACTGATTGTCTTAACAATAGTTGTCATATCAATTAAATTCCGGGCATGCCAATTTCCGCAGTTCCGCCCCCGGCGTCTAAAACCGCCGCAGACCGACTGACACCGGCCACGTTCTACACGTCCGCCAGCGGGGAACCAGAAGAAAGCGTGGGCTATTTGCTGCGCAGTGTGCTGTCGTCCATTCGCACCAATGCCGAAGTACAGCTGCAAAGCCAGGGCCTGACCTTTGCGCAGTGCCTGCCGCTCTACAAAATCTCGCTTTGCAAAAACATCACCCTGGCGGTGCTGGCGCGCGAGCTCTACGCCGACCCTGCCACTGTCACCCGGTTGCTCGATCGCCTAGAAACCAAGGGCCTGGTGCAGCGCGAACGGTCAACCAGTGACCGGCGGGTGGTGCACGTGCACACCACCCCGCTGGGTGCGACCATGGCGCAAGAGCTTGTCCCCGTGCTCGCCAACACGCTCAACATCCATTTGGCCGGTTTTTCTACTGCCGAATGGCACCAGCTGCTCGACTTCCTGCACCGCATGCTGGCCAATGGCGAAGCCGCCCGCAACTGATCTTTCCCCCACCTTCTGATGCAAAACCAATCGCACCCGCACTCCAGCGGAAGTATTTTGCGTGGCACTCTGGCATTGGCTATCGCCAGCTTGCTGAGCGCCTGCGCCAGCCCTGGCGCCCCGCACGCGCCGCTTTCCGTCACGGCGCCGCAGGCGCTGGGCCTGATGGAACAAGCCACCCAGACCGAGCGCCTGCCGCAAACGCAGTGGTGGACGGTACTCGGCGATCCGCAGCTCGATGCGCTGATGGTGCAAGCGCTGGCGCAGCAGCCCAGCCTGCTGGTGGCGCGTGCCCGCGCGGCGCAAGCCACAGCCCTGGCCAATGCGCGCCGTGCAGCCAACGGCCCACAGGCCACACTCTCAGCCGACGCTACGCGCCAACGCTACACCGCCAACGGCCTAGTGCCGCCACCGGTGGCTGGCAACGTATACGACAGCGCCAACCTGCAGGCCACACTGGCTTGGGCGCCGGACTTCTTTGGCCTGCACCGCGCCGAACTTGAAGCCTCGCTCGGCCAAGCGCGCGCTGCCGAGGCCGACGCCGCCGCTGCCGCCAACACCCTGGGCACGCAACTAGCCCGCGCCTATGTGGCGCTGGCCCGGGTGCTGGCCGAGCAACGGGTAGCCGAACAGACTCTGACGCAGCGCCAGAAGATCGAGCGATTGACGCACGAGCGCGTCTCCGCCGGGCTCGACAGCAATGTCGAGCTGACGCAGACCCAAGGTGCGCTGCCTGATGCACGCGTTCAGATCGAGGTTCTGGACGAGCAGGCCACGTTGGCACGCCGACAGATCGCCGTGCTCGCTGGCCAGGCGCCCGACAGCCAGGCCACGCTGACCCCGCGTCTGGCAGCACTCCTACTCCCCGCCGTGCCCGAGGTGCTGGGCGCCGACCTACTGGGCCGCAGGCCCGACGTGGTGGCGGCGCGCTGGCGCATCGAAGCAGCCACGCAGGGGGTGGCCGCCGCGCAGAGCGAGTTCTACCCCAACATCAACCTCACCGCATTTGTCGGCCTCAACGCGCTCGGGCTCGACAACTTGCTCCATGCCAGTTCGCGCCAGTTGGGCGTATCGCCTGCGCTGCACCTGCCGATTTTTGACGGCGGACGGCTGCGCGCCCAGCTCGGAGGCCGCCAAGCCGACCTCGATGCGGTGATTGCCCAGTACAACGCCGCAGTGCTTGGCGCCGCCAAACAGGCGGGCGATGCGATTGCTTCGCTCGCCTCCATCGAGCGCCAGCAGCGCCTGCAGCAGCAGGCAGGAGCGAGCGCCGACAGGGCCTTCCAGTTTGCCCAGGAACGCTACGGCGCTGGCCTAGGCAACTACCTGGTGGTGCTTGGCGCCGAGAGCCAGGTACTGGCGCAACGCCGCCAGGCTGTGGCCCTGCAGGCGCGTGCCCTGGACACGCGCCTGGCCCTGATGAGCGCACTGGGCGGCGGCTGGAGCGACGACACCGCCCACCTGCAACTCGCTGCGCATTGAATCCGATATTTCCCCTGCTCTGAAAAAGTACCGACCATGAGCGAACCCCGCACATCCCACGAAAACAAGAACGTCCGCCGCCGCGGCCTCACCCTGATTGCCGTTGCCGTCGTACTGGCAGGCGCAGGCTGGGGTGCTTGGCACTGGGTCAACGGCCGCCACTTTGAAACCACCGACAACGCCTACGCGGCAGGCAACGTGGTGCAGATCACGCCCCAGGTAGGCGGCACTGTGGTGGCCATTGGCGCCGACGACACCGACCATGTGCTCGCCGGTCAGATGCTGGTGCGCCTGGACCCGTCCGATGCGCGCGTTGCGCTCGAGCAGGCACAGGCACAGCTGGCCCAGACGGTGCGGGACGTGCGCGGCCTGTACGCCAACAACGCCACGCTCAACGCACAAATCAGCCTGCGCAGCGCCGACCTGGCGCGCGCCCAGGCAGAGGTCACCCGCCTGCAGGACGACGTGCAGCGCCGCGCGCCGCTGATGGCCAGCGGCGCCGTCGGCAAGGAGGAATTCCAGCACGCCAACGCCGTGGTCAGCACCGCCAAAAGCACTGCCGCCGCAGCCCAGGCCGCCGTGCTGGCAGCGCAGGAGCAACTGGCCGCAAGCCAGACGCAGACCGAAGGCACACGCATCGAAGACCACCCCAGCGTGCAGCGAGCCGCCGCCAAAGTGAGGGAAGCCTACCTGGCGCTACAGCGCATGGAGTTGGTCGCACCTGTGACGGGCCATGTCGCCAAGCGCGGCGTGCAGCTCGGCCAGCGGGTAGCCGCGGGCGCACCGCTGATGACGGTGGTGGCCTTGAACGATTTGTGGGTGGATGCGAACTTCAAGGAAAGCCAGTTGCAGAAAATCCGCATCGGCCAAAGCGCAGAGCTTGAAGCCGATGTGTACGGCAACAAAGTGCGCTTCCACGGCACCGTCACCGGCCTGGGTGCTGGCACCGGCGCTGCGTTCTCCCTGCTGCCGGCGCAAAACGCCACTGGCAACTGGATCAAGGTGGTACAGCGTGTGCCCGTGCGCATTGCGCTCAATGCGGCTGAGTTGGCCGAGCACCCGCTGCGCGTGGGCCTGTCGATGGACGTCACCGTAGACACCGCCGACCAGAGCGGCAAGACCATAGCCGATACCCAGCGCAGCACGCCGTTTGCGACCACCAAGGTGTTTGACACCCAGATGCAGGCCGCCGACGAAGCTGTGCAGCGCACCATTGCCGCCAACCTCGGCCAGAAGCACTCTGCACGCGCCCAGGCGCGCCCGGTGTTGGCTAGCGCGCCGCAGTAAGCGCACCTGTCCGCATGACTGCCGCCCAAGCCTCTGCTGCAGGCCCGGCGCCGCTGGGCGCTACGCCCGCCGCACCGTCCATCCCTACCCCGGCGCGCACGCCGCCGGTGGCACACCCACCCCTGCACGGTACTGCCTTGCTGCTGGGCACGCTGGCACTGTCGCTGGCCACGTTCATGAACGTGCTCGATTCGTCGATTGCCAACGTCTCCATTCCCGCCATCGCCGGGGATGTGGGCGTGAGCCCGGCGCAAGGCACCTGGGTCATCACCAGCTTTGGGGTGGCCAATGCCATTTCCGTGCCGCTCACCGGCTGGCTGACGCAGCGCTTTGGCGCAGTGCGGCTGTTCACGCTGAGCATCCTGCTCTTCGTGCTTACCTCGTGGCTGTGCGGCTTTGCCTCATCGCTCGAAATGCTGGTGGTGTTCCGCGTGCTACAAGGGCTGGTAGCGGGGCCGATGATTCCGCTCTCGCAAACCCTGCTGCTGGCAAGCTACCCGCGCGCCCGCGCCGGCATGGCGCTGGCGCTCTGGGGCGTCACCACGCTCGTAGCGCCCGTGGTGGGGCCACTTCTGGGCGGGTGGATCACCGACAACATCTCATGGCCGTGGATTTTCTACATCAACGTGCCGGTGGGCCTGCTGGCCGCCGGCGTCACCTGGAGCATCTACCGCGACCGCGAAACACCGCGCACCAAGCTGCCCATCGACACCCTTGGCCTGTCACTGCTGGTGATCTGGGTGGGCTGCGCGCAGCTCATGCTCGACAAGGGCAAAGAGTTGGACTGGTTTTCCTCGCCCCTCATCATGGCACTGGCGGCTATCGCGGTGATTGCCCTGGCCGTCTTCCTGGTGTGGGAGCTGACAGACGACCACCCGGTGGTGGACCTCACACTTTTCAAACAGCGCAACTTTGCCTTTGGCGTGCTGTCGCTGTCGGTGGCCTACGCCTTGTTTTTTGGCAACGTGGTGCTTTTGCCGCTGTGGCTGCAGCAGTTCATGGGCTACACCGCCACCAATGCCGGCATGGCGCTGGCGCCGGTGGGTATTTTTGCCATCATGCTCACGCCTTTGGTGGGCCGCAAGGTGGGACAGTGGGACCCGCGCCGCATGGCGACCGGGGCCTTCATGGTGTTTGCGCTGGTGCTGTGGATGCGAGGGCAGTTCACGACCGAAACAGATTTCTGGCACATCCTGGTGCCCACGCTGATCCAGGGCGCGGCCATGGCGTTCTTCTTCATTCCGCTCACCACCATCACCCTGTCCGATTTGCCGCCTGAGCGCATTCCCGCCGCGGCTGGTTTGAGTAACTTTGTGCGCATCATGGCCGGCGCCATGGGCGTCTCTATTGCCACCACTCTGTGGGACAGCCGCGCCTCCTTGCACCATGCGCACCTGACCGAAGGCCTGGTGCAGGGCCAGGGGGTCTTTGGCCAGACGCTGCAGCAGCTCACAGGTATGGGCCTGTCGCAGCAGCAGGCGCTGGCGCAGATCAACCGACTAATCGATCAGCAGGCGTTCACCCGCGCGGCCGACGACATCTTCATCGGTTCGGCCGGGTTGTTCCTGCTGCTGATCGGGCTGATCTGGTTCACGCGCCGCCCCTCCCAAGGCGCTGCAGGGTCAGACGCTGCGGCGGGCGCACATTAAGAATAAAAATGGTGGCTCCCGCTCACCCCTATTCATTTCACCGCTGTCAATTTCAATAATCTTGCGCCGCCGAATCAGCGACCAGCGTGCGTGCGCACCAGGGCGATGAACTGCTCGATTGGCACCGGGCGGCTGAGCAGATAACCCTGCCAGGCATGGCAGCGCTGGCGCTGCAAAAACTCTTCCTGCTCCACAGTTTCCACACCTTCCGCCACCACATGCAGACCCAGGCTAGCGCCCAGGGCCACGACGGTGCGCACAATCGAGGCGTCATTGGGGTCTGTAAGTACGTCACGCACAAAGCTTTGGTCGATCTTGAGTTCGTCCAACGGCAGGCGCTTTAAGTAGGCCAAGCTGGAATAGCCAGTGCCGAAGTCGTCCAGAGAAAACCCAACCCCGTAAGATTTCAGCTCGGTCATGCGCGCGGCCGCTTCGTTCACATCGTGCAGCAGCAGCCCTTCGGTCAATTCAAGCTTCAACCGCCGCGCTGAAGCGCCCGTAGTGGCCAGTGTGCCCAGCACCTGCTGCACGAACCCGTCTTGGCGGAACTGGCGGGGGCTGACGTTGACTGCCAGCGTCAGTTCAGCCAGCAGCGGGTCGCGCTCCCATTGCGCCAGTGCCAGGCAGGCCTGCTCCAGCACCCATTGGCCCAGCGGCAGGATCAAGCCCGATTCCTCGGCCAGCGGAATGAACACGGCAGGCGAGACAAAGCCCCGCTGCGCTTGGCGCCAGCGCAGCAAAGCCTCGGCGCCGACGATGCGCCCGTGGTCCACCTGCGGCTGGTAATAGAGTTCGAACTCGTGGTTGGGCAGGCCGCCCCGCATGTCGTGGTGCAGCGCCTCGCGCTCACTGGCCTGGGCGTGCATGCTCGGGTCGTAGAAGCGCAGCGTGTCGCGGCCCGCAGCCTTCGCCTGGTACATGGCCAAGTCCACATGCTGCAGCAACTCGTCCACACTTCGCTGCCCGGCACTGAACACCGTGGCGCCCATGCTGAGGGTACTGTGGTGCGCCTCGCCTTCGATGAGATAGGGCTCACGCAGCGTGTTGAGAATCTTGAGGCCGAGCTTCTCGCAGTAAGCCATGGCCTCTTCGGCGTTGTTGCCCACGCCTTCGAGCAACACCGCAAACTCATCACCACCGGGGCGTGCCACGGTGTCGTTAGGGCGCACACAAAGCACAATGCGCTCGGCCACCAGCTTGAGCAAGGCATCGCCCCGCTCATGGCCGCGCGTGTCGTTAAGCGCTTTGAAATTGTCCAGATCGAGCATCAGCAAAGCGCAGTGCGAAGGCGGTTTGCTATGGATCAGGGCCTCTTCCAGGCGCGTCACCAGCAAGCGGCGGTTGGGCAACCCGGTCAGCAGGTCGGAGTAAGCAAGCGTGCGAATTTCCAGCTCCGCCGCTTTGCGCTGCGACAGGTCGACGAAGGTCACCAGCAACTGTGAGCCCACACGGGCGCCCACTATTTCGAGCCAGCGGGTCTGGCCATCTGAGCGGGTCACTTCAAACTCGCCACCCGGCAATATACCGCCTTCATCGCGCGCAGCCTCATAGGCCTGCATCCAGGCCGTCTGGATCTGCTCTCGGTAGGCCACATCCGGGTACGCCTTTTGCCACCACGCCGCCGTATTCGGGATGTCGGCTTCGGTGTAGCCAGTCACCTCGGTGAAGCGCTGGTTGCACAGCGCGGCGCTGCCATCCTTCTCCAACAGCATCACCCCAACCGGAAGGCGCTGCAGCAACGCGCGCAGTCGCGCCTCGCTCAATCGCAAGGCATCTTCCATGGCACACCGGGACGTGATGTCGTGCACCACCGCAATGGCATGTGTCGGCGCTGCATCACTCAGGTGCAGCGCCGACACCGTGCACGCGACCCAACGCTGCGGCGCCCTCTTCTGCACCGAACTGGATCGCACGAGAGCAAGCTCTTGTTCAAACTCTCTGCCTTCCAGCGCCCGCAGCGCACGAAACTGCGCCGCGACGTGCTCGGCGTCGGGGCCTGGCTCAAACAAATCGCCGATCACACTCCCGCGCAGCGCAAGCCTGCCCATACCCACGATGCTGCAAAAACGCGGATTGACCTCGATCAGGCGCCCCGTATCGATTTCCACCAATGCCAAGCCCACCGCCGCCTGCGTGAACAAGCCCTGGAAACGCCCCTCGCTGATCTGACGCGCCGCATCGGATTCGCGCGCGCGCAGCAACACCACGCGCCTTTCCCGCTGCAGCAGGCTGAGCACCGTGGTAAGCAGCAGCGTGAGCAGCGCCGCCACCACAGCGGTGTTGGCAGGCAGACGCCGCTCTTGCGGGCTGAGGAACCGTTCGGT
>JBQMQB010000025.1:0-2628 GCA_052172715.1 Giesbergeria sp.
GGATTTTTCCGACCATCACGTTGGCGTCCGTCACCGCCAGTGGCCCGCCGCGCCGATAGCTGGCCGGGCCGGGGTTGGCGCCCGCGCTCTCTGGGCCAACCCGAAAGCGTGCACCGTCAAAACTCAGCAGCGAGCCGCCGCCCGCCGCCACGGTGTGGATGCTCATCATGGGCGCGCGCATGCGCACGCCGGCGACCTGGGTTTCAAACTCGCGCTCGAAGCTGCCGGCGTAGTGGCTCACGTCGGTGGAGGTGCCGCCCATGTCAAAGCCGATGACACGCGTGTGCCCGGCAATTTCAGCCGTGCGCGCCATGCCGACAATGCCGCCGGCTGGGCCGGAGAGGATGGCGTCTTTGCCCTGAAAGGCGCCGGCGTCGGTGAGCCCGCCCGACGACTGCATGAAGTACAGCGGCACGCCGGGCATTTGCTCAGCCACCTGCGCCACGTAGCGGCGCAATATCGGCGAGAGGTAGGCGTCCACCACCGTGGTGTCGCCCCGGCCGACGAACTTCATCATCGGGCTGACTTCGTGCGAACTGCTGACCTGGGTGAAGCCCAGCTCACGCGCGATGCGCGCCGCCGCTTGTTCGTGCTGCACATAGCGGTAGCCGTGCATGAAGACGATGGCGCAGCTGCGCAACCCCGCATCAAAGGCGGCCCACAGGTGTTCGCGCAAGCTCGCTTCGTCGAGCGGCATGAGCACGTCGCCGTGCGCGCCAATGCGCTCGCTCGCCTCGACCACGCGCTCGTACAGCAGCTCAGGCAGCACGATGTGGCGGTCGAACAGGCGCGGGCGGTTCTGGTAGGCAATGCGCAGCGCATCGCGAAAGCCGCGCGTGGTGATGAGCAGCGTGGGCTCGCCCTTGCGCTCCAGCAACGCATTGGTTGCCACGGTGGTCCCCATCTTCACGCACTCGACAATCTCGGGCGTGACCGGCGCATCGCTCGCCAGCCCCAGCAGGTGGCGGATGCCGGCCACGGCTGCATCAGGGTACTGCTCTGGGTTTTCCGACAACAGTTTGTGCGTGACCAGGCTGCCGTCGGGGCGGCGCCCCACCACATCGGTGAAGGTGCCGCCGCGGTCTATCCAGAACTGCCAGCGCGGTGCGGAGGTAGGCTCGGTCATTATTTACTCACTTATTAATAGCTACTAGCGCTTGCATATATTGGGCTAAATGCCGGTTTTCTTAAAAGATCACATAGAGGCTGCCGCCCGAGCCGCCTGGTCGTACATGCCTGAGAGAACGCGCAGCAGGCGCGCCAGCTCGCCAATGTCGCGGTTGAGCGACTCATCGGCATTGAGCGCATTGATCAGGCAGCTCTCGCGGATTTCGCGGTAGCGCTGCACGTCCGCACGGCCCTTCTCAGTGGCTGCGTAGGTCACGTCCTTTCCGCTTTTGGTGGACTGCACCACCCCAAGGGCCAGCAGCTTCTTGAGCGAATAGTTCACCAGGTGCGTGTCTTCCACATTCATGATGAAGCAGATGTCGGCCAAGCGCTTGTCGCGTGCACGGTGCGTCACATGGTGCAGCACGAGCACATCGAGCGGGGTCAGCTCCTTCAGACCAGCAGCGGACATGCAGTGCACCACCCAGCGGTGGAACGCATTGCCGGCCACGATCAGGCCAAACTCGAATTCGCTCATCTCGGCGCTGTGCGCCGACACCAGATGCGCCGACGAGACGATGGGCCCCGACTCCGGCTTGGGACGCTTGGCAGGTTTCATACAGATCTCCGGCTGGGCCGCCGCAAAGAGAGCGGCTGGGCAGCGAATTGTAGGCAGCAGAAAAATGATTTGCCGACAATTTGTCGACATTTAAGGTAAACACCTAGAGGCGCGGAGAAGTGCCGAGGCTACAGTCAACGCGCCTTCCCCTCAACCCAACCGCAGTGGAGCATTCCCCATGAAGCGTCGAATCTTTTCCGCCACCGCCGCACTCGGCCTCGTGCTCGTCGGTGGCCTGGCCTGTGCACCGGCATTTGCCCAAACCACCTGGGACTTGGCAGCCGCCTACCCGGCCAGCAACTTCCACTCACAAAACCTGGCGCAGTTCGCGGCAGATGTGGACAAGGCGACCGGCGGCGCGTTCAAAATCACGGTGCACGCCAACGCTTCGCTGTTCAAGGCGCCTGAAATCAAGCGCGCGGTGCAAGGCGGCCAGGCGCAGCTGGGCGAAATCATCTTTGCCAATTTCCAGAACGAATGGCAGATTTTTGGTGCCGACGGCCAGCCGTTCCTGGCCACCAGCTTTGCCGACGCCAAGAAGCTGTACGACGCACAAAAACCGCTGCTGGAGAAGAAGTTCGCCGAGCAGGGAATGGTGATGCTGTACTCAGTTCCTTGGCCACCGCAGGGCCTGTACACCAAGAAGCCGATTGAGTCCGCCGCTGACTTGAAGGGCATCAAGTGGCGCGCCTACAGCCCAGCCACAGCCCGCATTGCGGAGCTGGTCGGGGCACAACCTGTCACGGTACAAGCGGCCGAGTTCTCGCAGGCGCTGGCCACGGGCGTGGTCGAGTCGACCATGACGTCGGGCGCTACCGGCGTGGACAGCAAGCTCTACGAGCAGCTCAAGTACTACTACGACCTGCAGGCTTGGTTGCCCAAGAACGCCGTCATCGTCAACA
>JBQMQB010000025.1:2728-9632 GCA_052172715.1 Giesbergeria sp.
CCCCATGCGCCGTCTGCTCGATGGTCTCTACACCGGCGCCGCCGCGCTGGCAGCGCTGTGCATGGTGCTGCTGCTGGGCGCCGTGCTTCTTTCCATCGCCAGCCGGCAACTGCATTTCATCGTGCAGGGGCTGGATGCCTACGCCGGTTACCTGATGGCGGCGGCGGGTTTTCTGGCCCTGGCCCACACCTTGAAGCGCGGCGAACACATTCGCGTCACGCTGGTCATCAACCTGCTGCAGGGGCGCTGGAAGAAGGGCGCCGAGCTGTGGGCGCTGTTTGCGGCCACGCTGCTGGCACTGCTGTTTGCCTATTACAGCTGCAAGCTGGCCTGGCAATCGCATGTGTTCAACGACATTTCCACCGGCAACGACGCCACCCCTTTGTGGCTGCCGCAAATCGCCATGGCGCTGGGCACCGTGGTGCTGGCGATTGCCTTTGTCGATGAGCTGGTGCTGGAAATCATGGGCCGACGCGTGCCACTAGAAAGCAGCGAAGCGCTGCGGAACGAATAGCCATGAACGATCTGGCCATCATGGCGCTGCTGGTGGCGACCCTGTTCCTCATCCTGGGCAGCGGTGTGTGGATTGGCCTCACGCTCTCGGGCGTGGCGTGGATCGGCATGCAGCTGTTCGCCTCACGCCCCGCAGGTGACGCCATGGCGGTGACCATCTGGGGCTCGTCGTCGAGCTGGACGCTCACCGCCCTGCCACTCTTCATCTGGATGGGCGAAATTCTGTTCCGCACTCGGCTCTCGCAGGACATGTTCAAGGGCCTCGCGCCCTGGGTGCAGGCGCTGCCGGGGCGGCTCTTGCACACCAATGTGATCGGCTGCACCATCTTCGCCGCAGTCTCGGGCTCGAGCGCCGCCACCTGCGCAACGATTGGCAAGATGACACTGCCCGAGCTGACGCGGCGCGGCTACCCCGAGCACATGGTGGTGGGCACGCTGGCGGGGGCAAGCACGCTGGGCCTGCTGATTCCGCCTTCCATCATCATGATCGTCTACGGCGTCGCGGCGGACGTGTCGATCTCGCAGCTATTCATCGCCGGGGTGTTTCCGGGCATCGTGCTGGCATCGCTGTTCTCTGGCTACATCGCTATATGGGCGCTGCGCCACCCGGATCAGGTTCCGGAAGCGGACGAGCGCCTGTCGTTCATACAAAAATTAGCTGCCTCTCGCAGCTTAATTCCTGTGGTGCTGCTGATTGCCGCTGTGCTCGGCAGCATCTACCTCGGCGTTGCCACCGCGACCGAGGCGGCGGCCGTGGGCGTGACAGGTGCCCTCATCCTCTCGACCTTGCAGGGCTCCATGAACTGGGCCACCTTCAAGGAGGCCCTCATGGGCGCCACGCGCCTGTACTGCATGATTGCGCTGATTCTTGCCGGTGCGGCCTTCCTGACCCTGTCGATGGGCTACATCGGCCTACCGCGCCACCTGGCCGAATGGATTGGCTCGCTGAGCCTGAACCAGGCGCAGTTGGTGGCGGCGCTGGCACTGTTCTTTATCGTGCTCGGCTGTTTTCTCGACGGCATCTCGATGGTGGTGCTGACCATGGGGGTGCTCATGCCCACGGTACAAGCCGCACACATTGACCCGCTGTGGTTTGGCGTGTTCGTGGTGCTGGTGGTCGAGATGGCACAAATCACACCACCGGTGGGTTTCAATCTTTTCGTGTTGCAAGGCATGACGGGCCGCCAACTCCCTTGGATTGCCAAGGTGACGCTGCCCATGTTCCTGCTGATGTGCGTGGCCGTAGCGCTGATTTACCTGTTCCCCGGCATCGTCACGTGGCTGCCGCAGCAAATGAGCGGGCGTTAAGGCGCTAGGGCGCTACCATCGCGCTCCATGCTGAACGTCTTCTCCATCTGCGCCGGCGCCAGCCTCGGCGCCCTGGCCCGCTGGCGGCTGGGCCTGTGGCTCAGCCCCGGCGGCCTGCTGCCCTGGGGCACGCTGGCGGCCAACCTGATTGGCGGCTACCTGATCGGGTTGGCGGTGGGCGTGTTTCAAGTGCTGCCCCAGCTCGACCCGGCGTGGCGGTTGGCGCTCATCACCGGGTTTCTGGGTGCGCTCACCACCTTTTCCAGCTTTTCCGTTGAAATCGTCGAAATGCTGCAGCAACAGCGCGTGGTGCTGGCATTCGGCACGGTGGCAATGCACCTGTGCGGCTCACTGCTGCTCAGTTGGCTGGGCCTGCAGACGGTGGCATTGGCGCTGCGCGGCTGATTGTTCAGGCGGGTTTGACCGCCAACCGCAACGACACGCGCGCCCAGCCACTGGCCGGGTGCGCGGCAGGCTCGGGAGCCAGTCCTGGCACAGGCTCAAGCGTGGCGCCAAGTCCGAGCAGCTCTTCCAGCAGCACGCGCAGTTCCATTTGCGCCAGCGGCGCGCCGGGGCACACATGAATACCCGCTCCCCACAGCAGGTTGGCCTCTTGCGAGCGTTCCGGTTGGTAATCCGACGCAGCGTCAAACGCCTGCGGATCGCGGTTGGCCGCCGTCCAGTGCAGCGTCACCCGGGCGCCCGTGGGCAAATGCTGGCCTCCGATATCCACTGGGCAGGTGGTCACCCGCCGGTTGGTGGCCAGCGGGCCGCGCAAACGCAGAATTTCTTCGACCGCCGGGGGGATGGCCTCAGGCCGCTCACGCAGCTGCGATTGCACCGGTGCATGGTGCGCCAGCCAGTCGCACAAAATGCCGACCGAGGCGGCAATGGAGCCGATCTCACCCACCGTCCAGTTGCGCAAAATGCTGGCAATTTCCGCATCCGTCAGGGGCACGCCATTGACCTGCTCGTGCATCAAGGAAGCGGTGATATCGCTCGCCGCCGCGCCTGCTCCGGGCGCGCGGCGCCGTGCCAGCTGGCGCGCCACGATGGACTGAAACCCGATCGCCAGGTCGGCCAGCAACGCGCGTTCCTGCGCCAGCGTGGCGGCGTGGTTGGCATGCGTCCAGTCTGCCAGCGCGGAATAGTCGTCCTCGGTCCAGCCCAGAAAGGCGCACTGCACCTGCACCGCAAAGGGCAGCGCGAGCTGCGCCATGCACTCAATGTCAGAGTCCTGCGGCAAGGCCTGCACCAGACTGCGAGCAATGGCACGGCAATGCGGCTCAAACGCGGCGACGCGCTCGGGCGAAAAGTAGGGCTCTATGGCGCGCCGGTACGCGGTGTGCTGTGGCGGGTCCATGCCATTGGGCACCGCCACATGCTGCGACACGACGCTGCTGAAGGTGGCCGCATCGTGCAGCACGCGCAGCACGTCGGCATGGCGAAACAGCGACCAGTGCAGCAAATTGCTATGGGCCACCGGGCAATGCTCACGCAAGGCATCGGTGGCGGCCTGTGGATCGCGCTGCACCTCTGCGGCGCGCGGATCCCAATCGGGTTCAACATGGCTTGTCATGGCGACATTTTCAAACAAATGGCTTGCCCATTTCTTGACCATCGGCATCCGGCGGCAAAATCACACCCTGTTTCATTGCCTGCCGGGTGGTCCGGATGTGCCAAAACACCCTCTTCTCATCTAAAAAATGCAAACCAATACCATCCTCAACCAACGCCGCCTGACCGATGCACTGGCCGAGCTGCAACCCGAGCCCGGAGACACCTCCGCCACAGAGCCGTGTTCCGATCGCCTGGCCTTTACTGACCCCGAATTCCTGCTGCGCCGTGAGACACGTGGCATCCGTTTCCAGCTTGAAATGCTCAAGCCCGACCTGGGCCAGGCGGCGCAAGGCATCGAGAACACGATCGTGGTCTATGGCAGTGCCCGCTTCGTCGCCGCTGACGAGGCCGCGGCCCTGCTGGCTGGCGCGAAAGCCACCGGCGACGCCGCAGCGCTTGCAGTTGCCGAACGCGCGGTGCGCAATGCGCGCTACTATGAAATGGCGCGCGAGTTTGGCAGCATCGTGGCCAAGCACAGCAATGCACAGGAACTGGCCAACCGCCTCTACGTGTGCACGGGCGGTGGCCCGGGCATCATGGAAGCGGCCAACCGCGGCGCCCACGAAGCCGGCGCGCTCACGGTAGGCCTGAACATTGCCCTGCCGCACGAGCAGGGGAGCAACCGCTTCGTCACCCCCACCCTGAGCTACAAGTTCCATTACTTCGCACTGCGCAAGATGCATTTCATGATGCGTGCCAAGGCGCTGGCGGCCTTCCCCGGGGGCTTTGGCACGCTAGACGAACTCTTCGAAGTGCTGACTCTGGTGCAGACTGGCAAGACCAAGCCTGTGCCAATCGTGCTGTTCGGCAGCGAATTTTGGAAACGGCTGGTGGACTTTGAAGCCTTGGTAGAGGTCGGCACCATCGCCCAAGCTGACCTCGACCTGTTCCACATCACCGACGATCCGCAAGACGCCTGGGAACGTATCAAGGCGTTTTACCAACTCTGACGCATTTCGAGGCGGCGAACGCTCCGCCCAGGGTTTTCCGGCTGGCGCCTGCGACAGACGCGCAAAACTCTATTCGTCGCCCTCGTCCCGCGCGCTGTCCACCAGCGCCGGCGGTAGGCCTTTGGTGGGTTTGACGCCCAAGTCTTTCAGCATCTCGGCCTGGCGGATCACGTTGCCCTTGTTCTGGCTCAGCTTGTTGTAGGCCTTGGTGTAGGCGTCCTGGGCCTGGCTCAGGTTTTTGCCTACCTTGTCAAGGTCTTCCACAAAGCCAGCCAGGCGGTCGTACAGCTCAGCCCCGCGTTTGGCAATTTCCTGGGCGTTGCGGCTTTGCGCTTCCTGGCGCCACAAATGGGCCACGGTGCGCACGACGAACAGCAGCGTTGAGGGGCTTACCAGCAACACGTTTTTGTTCCAGGCGTCGCTGTAGAGCTGGCTGTCGCTGGTCACAGCCAGCATGAAGGCCGGCTCGATGGGGATGAACATCAGCACGAAGTCGAGCGACTGCAGGCCGTGCAGCTGCTGGTAGTTGCGCTCGGCCAGGCCTTTGATGTGCTGGCGCACCGAATCGAGGTGGCGTCGCTGTGCGGCGGCGCGCTGCAGATCGTCCTCGGCATTGGCGAATTCCTCATAGGCGATCAGTGAGACCTTGGCATCGACCACCAGGTGGCGGTTCTCAGGCAGGTGGATAACCACGTCGGGCTGGGCGCGCGTGCCGTCGTCGCGCAAATGGTTTTCCTGCACGTCGTACTCGATGCCGGGGCGCAGGCCGGCGAGTTCCAGCACGCGTTCCAGGATCAGCTCGCCCCAGTTGCCCTGGGCCTTGGTCGAGCCCTTGAGGGCGTGGGTGAGATTTTTTGCATCTTCACTCAGTGCCTGGTTCAGGCCCATGAGCTGGTGCACCTGCTGCGAGAGGGCTGAGCGTTGCTTGCCCTCGGTGTCGTAGAACAGTTCGACCTTGCCTTGAAACTCTTGCAGTCGGGTGCGCAGCGGGTCGAGCAACTGGCCCAGGTTTTTCTGGTTCTGCTCGGCAAATCGCTTGCCCTTTTCTTCCAGAATGTCGTTGGCCAAGCTCTTGAACTGGTGGGTGAGCGATTCACGGGCTTCGCTCAAGAGTTTGAGCTTGTCTTCAGAGGCCTGGCGCTCTGCGGCGAGTTGCGCAGCCTGCACGGCGAGCTGGCTTTGCAGCTCGGCGACCTGCTGACGCGCCGCTTGGGCCTGCGTGGCCTGGTCCCGCGCTTGGCTTTCCAGAGATGGCACGCGGGCAGCGCGCTCGGCGAGTTGGGCGCGCTCGTCGCGGGCCAGATCCAGCGCCTCACGCAAGCCCTCTGCCTGCGCCCGGGTGTGCTGCAGCTCGGTCAGCAGGCTGACGCGGCCGACTTCCAGCCCGCGCACCCGCTCCTGCGCCGTCGCGATGTGGGCATTGGCGGTGGCCTGTACCTCGGTCTGCGCCTGGCTGCGCGCCTGGGCGGCAATCTGCCCGTGCTGTGCGGTAGCCTCACGGCGCGCACGTGCAGCGCCCCAAAGCCAACCCAGGCACAAGGCCGCCAGCGCCAGCAAGGCTACGGCCAGGACGGTCATGAAGTCAAAACTCAAAATATTTACTCTTTATTTAATAGCTGCGCGCGCTCGCGGTACAAGCGCCAATGACACTTTCGGCCAAGATTTTATGCAGCAAGCGTGTTCACCGGCGTCAACGCGCCGCGCCCCTCAAAGAAGGCAATCAAGTTGTCTGCCGCGAGCGTGGCCATGGCGCGGCGCGTCGCCGTGGTGGCGCTGGCAATGTGCGGTGTGAGCACAACGTTGGTCGCCGCCAGCAAGTCCGGGTGCACCTGCGGCTCGCCCTCAAACACATCCAGCCCTGCGGCAGCGATGCGCCGTTCACGCAGGGCAGCGGCCAATGCAACGTCGTCCACGATGCCACCGCGCGCTATGTTCACCAGGGTGGCGGTCGGCTTCATTAAAGCGAGTTCTGCCGCGCCAATGGTGTGGTGCGATTCTGGCGTGTAGGGCAGCACCAGCACCACGTGGTCGGCGGTGCGCAGCAGTTCCTCTTTGCCCACGTAGCGCGCCTTGCAGGCGGCCTCCAGATCAGGCGAGAGGCGCGAACGGTTGTGGTAGACCACCTCCATGCCAAAACCATGCGCCCCGCGCCGGGCAATGCCCTGGCCGATGCGCCCCATGCCAATGATGCCCAGGCGACTGCCGTGCACCTCGGCGCCGGCAAGCATGTCGTAGCGCCACTGCGTCCAATGGCCGGCGCGCAGGTAATGCTCACCCTCGGTAATGCGGCGCGCAGTAGCCATCAGCAGGGCAAAGCCGAAGTCTGCGGTGGTTTCGGTCAGTACATCGGGCGTGTTGGTCGCCTGCACCCCAGCTGCGCTCATGGCCGCCAGGTCGAAGTTGTTGAAACCCACCGCCATGTTGGCAACGAGGCGCAGCTTCGGGCAGGCGGCAAGCAGCGCAGCGTCTATGCGTTCACTGCCCGTGGTCAAAGCGCCCTCTTTGTCGGCAAG
>JBQMQB010000025.1:9732-14642 GCA_052172715.1 Giesbergeria sp.
TCAGAACCAGATGAAGGTCATCACGATGAACAGCGGCACCAGAATGCCACCCGACCACAGCATGTAGCCAAAAAAGCTCGGCATCTTCACCCCGCGGTCTTCGGCAATCGCCTTGACCATAAGGTTGGGTGCGTTGCCAATATAGGTATTGGCGCCCATAAACACTGCGCCGGCTGAGATGGCGGCGAGCGTGGGGGCCAGGGTGGTCATCAGCGTTGCGGGGTCGCCGCCAGCGGTGTTGAAAAACACGAGGTAGGTCGGCGCGTTGTCCAGGAAGGAGCTGAGCGTGCCCGAAGCCCAGAAATACATCGCGGGCAACGGCGCCCCATCGGGCCCGGTAACGGCACTGACGATGGCGCCAAAGGGCCCGTTCACGCCTGCCTTGAGCATGGCAATCACCGGAATGATGGTGAGGAAAATGCCGGCAAACAGCTTGGCGACCTCCTGCATGGGCGCCCAGCCGAACTGGTTCGCATCGTGCACCCGCGCCGGGGTGAGCCAGAGCGAGACGCCTGTCACCAAGATCAGGCCCACGTCGCGCACGATGCCGGGCAGGCCGACTTCGGTGCCCGCAATGTTGAACGCAACCGGGGACTTCCAGAACCCGCTGAGCAGCACCAGCGCCACCACCGCGCCGAGCAGGGCGAAGTTCACCTTGCCGTCAAAGCCAATACCACGCGTATCGGGCGTCGGGTCGGGCAAAGCCGTCTCGACGCTCTTGCGGAAGAACCAGCTGTCAAGCGCAAAGAACAGCACCAGCAGGGTGCCGACGAGAAACAGCGTTTCTTGGAAGATGTGGCTCACCGTCCAGAAAAAATCGACACCCTTCAAGAAACCCAGGAACAGCGGCGGGTCGCCCAGCGGCGTGAGCGAGCCACCGGCGTTCGAAACGATAAAGATGAAGAACACCACCACGTGCGCCTTGTGGGCGCGGTTGTCGTTGGCGCGGATCAGCGGGCGAATGAGCAGCATGGAGGCACCCGTAGTCCCCATAAAGCTCGCCAGCACTGCACCAATCGCCAAAATTCCCGTATTGAGCAGCGGATTGCCATGCAGGTTACCGCGGATGTAGATGCCACCCGCCACGGTAAACAAGGCAGTAAGCAAGATCACGAAAGGCAGATATTCAGCCAGCAACGCGTGCGCCAGGCTGCCCCCGGCAGCTCCAGCGCCAAACGCCAGAGCAAACGGCAGCAAAAACGCAAGTCCCCAGACGGCGGTCACTTTGCCGTAATGGTGGTGCCAGAAAATCGGCGCCACCAACGGCACCAACGCAATCGAGAGCAGCAAGCCGGCAAACGGCACGCCCCACCAAAGCGCCAGCGCAGCACCGTCGATGTCTGCCGCTTGCGCCAAAGCTGGGAGCGCCAATAAGGCCACAGGGACGAGTGTGCGCAATCGTTTCATGGGTTTGTCTCCGATGGTTTTATTGAACGTAGCAGGCGCGCGGCTGCCCCTGCCGCCGCCCTGCCGAGTGTAGGCTGCACCCCGTGCCAGGCCTGAAGCTAGGCTGTCAATGCGCCAGCAGGCGTTCGAGCACCGCGCGCAGCGGTATCGGCAGCGCCGCAGGGCGTCGGCTCGCGCGGTCCACATAGACATGAATAAAATGCCCCGCCGCTGCACTCAGCGGCTCGCCCCCAGCAAACAGGCCGACCTCGTAGCGCACGCTGCTGCTGCCAATGCGCGCCACGCGAATGCCAGCATCCACTTGCTGGGGAAACGCCAGCGGCGCAAAGTAGTTGCACTGCGTTTCCACCACCAAACCGATAGTCGCACCCCTGTGGATATCGAGCGCGCCCGATTCGATGAGGTGAGCATTGACTGCGGTATCGAACCAGCTGTAGTACACAACGTTGTTCACATGGCCGTAGACATCGTTGTCCATCCAGCGCGTGCTGATACTGCGAAATAGTGGATAGCTGCCGCGGTGTTGGGGCAACACACGCAAGGGTGCGGAAGGCGAATTCATACTTAGGATTTTGCCTGCCCACTGCAACCGCCCCACTACAGGCCTGCCCGGTTTGGAGCGCCAAAAGCGAGAAACGAACCGCTGCGACCATTTTACAGGCGGCCACTTTCAAGTCCGACAGGCTCGTAGATTGCCCGCAAAGAGCGCCGCGCTGTAATCAAATGTTGCATTGCAACAAAGAACTTGCATTTCCCTACATTTGCCCTAGAATAGCACTATGCTGCACTGCAACATACCAACAGGAATGGTGCCCAGCGCAGATATTTTGAGTTCCGCCACCCGTGCGAACTTCTGTACCTCAACTGGAGAATTGACATGACCCTGACACCTGAACAAGTTCTGGCAGCCCACAAAGCCAACATCGAAACCCTGTTTGGTCTGACCAACAAGGCCTTCGAAGGCGTTGAAAAGCTTGTCGAACTGAACATGACCGCTTCGCGCGCAGCGCTGAGCGAAGCCGCCACGCACACCAAGGCTGTGTTCGGCGTGAAAGACGCACAAGAACTGATGGCCCTGCAAGCCAGCCTGTACCAGCCCCTGGCTGAGAAAGCCGCTGCTTACAGCCGTCACCTGTACGACATCGCTTCCGGCACCGGCAGCGAATTCGGCAAGGCTGTGGAAGCACAGACCACCGATGCACAAAAGAAGATCGCTGACATGGTCGACAGCGCCACCAAGAACGCACCTGCAGGTTCCGAGACCGCCGTTGCCGTCATGAAGAGCGCCGTTTCGGCCGCCAACAATGCTTTTGAATCGGTGCAAAAGGCCGTCAAGCAAGCCACCGACGCTGCTGAAGCCAACTTCAACGCCGTTGCTGCTACCGCTGCAGACGCTGCCAAGTCGGCCGCTCCCCGCAAGCGTTAAGCACTTCCCGCTGGTGGCCCAGGTCACCGCGTGAACCCCAAAAAGCCTGGCTCTTGCCGGGCTTTTTTCATGGCGCCGCTCCTATCGGTCCCTCGCGCGACCCGCAGGGCATTGCTTCTTATTGGATACGAATGACTCGCGTTTACGTTATCATCTAATCTCGTTTTACGCTTTCCTCCCCGCCATGCACCCCATCCCCTTTGCCCGCTGGGCAGCCCCCTTGCTCATGGTTGCCAGCCTGGTCGCACCTGCTGCACACGCTGCTGAGGAGCAGGTCGTCAACCTGTATTCGGCGCGCCACTACGCCACAGACGAAACCCTGTACGCAGGCTTCACCAAGGCCACAGGCATCAAAATCAACCGCGTGGACGCCGACGACGCCGGCATCCTCGCGCGCCTCAAGGCCGAGGGCGAAGCATCGCCAGCCGACGTAATCCTGCTAGTAGACGCAGCGCGCCTGTACCGCGGCGAAAAAGATGGCCTGTTCAAACCTATCCAGTCCAAGGCCTTGAACGATGCCATCCCAGAAAACCTGCGCAGCAAGGCGGCAGCGGACGGTGGCATTTCATGGTTCGGGCTCTCCACCCGGGCGCGCATCATCGTCTACAACAAGGCCAAGGTGCAGCGCGACGATGTAGACACCTACGAAGAACTCGCCGACCCAAAGAACAAGGGCAAGCTCTGCATTCGCTCAGGCTCGCACCCCTACAACCTCAGCCTATTTGGCGCAGTCACCGAGCACCTGGGCGCAGAAAAGGCCGAAGCCTGGCTCAAAGGCATGGTCGCCAACCTGGCACGCGACCCCAAGGGCGGCGACACCGATCAGATTAAGGCTGTTGCCTCGGGTGAATGCGACATTGCGGTGACCAACAGCTACTACCTCGCCCGACTCATGCGCTCTTCCAAGCCTGAAGACGTGGCCATCGCCAACAAGGTAGGCGCGGTGTTCCCCAACCAGCAAAGCTGGGGCACGCACGTGAACATCGCCGGCGGGGCCGTCGCCCGTTACGCCAAGCACCCAGAAAACGCCATCAAGTTCCTCGAATACCTAGCCACACCCGAAGCGCAGAATTACTTTGCCAATGGCAACAACGAATGGCCGGCCGCACGCGGCATTGAGCTGGACAACCCGGCGCTCAAGGCGATGACGGGCGGCAAGCCCTTCAAGAGCGAGAACATCCCCATCAGCGCCGTCGGTGCCCACATGGGCGCAGTGCAGCAGATGCTGGACCGGGTGGGCTTCAAGTAAGCCACTCCCCCCATTGCAAGCCGCCTCGCCGTGAGGCGGCTTTTTCGGGTGCGGCATGTCCCGCATAATTGACGTTTACGTCAACGTCACTCACAGGAGACTGGGCATGCAAATCAAGGGCAAAGTATTCATCGTCACCGGCGGCGCATCAGGCTTGGGCGAAGGCACGGCGCGGCGCTTGGCCGCCAATGGCGCCACGGTCGTCATTGCCGACATGCAGGCAGAAAAAGGCGAGGCCGTTGCCAAAGACATTGGCGGCGCCTTCGTGCGCTGTGACGTCAGCAGTGAGCAGGACGGCCAGGCCGTCGTCGCCAAAGCGGTGTCGCTCGGCAAACTGATGGGCTTGGTCAACTGCGCCGGCATCGCCCCCGCAGAAAAGACCGTGGGCAAGAACGGCGCGCATTCGCTTGCAACCTTCAGCAAGACCATCACGGTCAACCTCATCGGCAGCTTCAACATGATCCGCCTGGCCGCCGAAGCCATGGCCAAAAACGAAGCCGAAGACACCGGCGAACGCGGCGTGCTCATCTCGACCGCCAGCGTCGCCGCCTACGACGGCCAGATCGGCCAGGCCGCCTATTCCGCCTCCAAGGGTGGCGTGGTCGGCATGACGCTCCCGATCGCGCGCGACCTGGCCCGCAGCGGCATTCGCAACATGACCATCGCCCCCGGCATCTTCGGCACCCCCATGCTGTTCGGTATGCCTCAGGAAGTGCAAGACGCCCTGGCTGCCGGCGTGCCCTTCCCCAGCCGCCTGGGTACGCCCGAGGACTATGCCAAGCTGGTGCAGCACATCATTGAAAACGACATGCTGAACGGCGAGGTGAT
>JBQMQB010000026.1:0-4170 GCA_052172715.1 Giesbergeria sp.
TCCATGCGCTTTGGCTTTAAGGGGCCGAATCTGGCCGTAGTCACGGCGTGCACCACTGGCCTGCACTGCATTGGCATGGGTGGTCGCATGATTGAGTACGGCGACGCCGACGTGGTGGTGGCAGGTGGCACTGAGGCCACAGTGTCGCCGCTGGGCATTGGTGGTTTTGCTGCCATGCGTGCGCTCTCCACCCGCAACGACGACCCGCAGGCAGCATCGCGCCCCTGGGACCGTGATCGCGACGGCTTCGTGCTGGGCGAAGGTGCAGGCGTGGTGGTGCTGGAAGAATACGAACACGCCAAGGCGCGTGGTGCCCGCATTTATGCAGAGCTGTGCGGTTTTGGTATGAGTGCCGACGCCGGCCACATGACGGCGCCCAACATGGACGGCCCGCGCCGCGCCATGCTGAACGCGCTGCGCAACGCCGGCATGAACGCCAGTGACGTGGATTACCTCAATGCCCATGGCACTTCCACCCCTTTAGGCGATCTGAACGAAACCTACGCCATCAAGGCAGCTTTTGGCGACCACGCCCACAAGCTGGTCGTCAGCTCCACCAAATCCATGACCGGCCACCTGCTGGGTGGCGCTGGGGGAATAGAGAGCATTTTCACCATTCTCTCGCTCTACCACCAGAAGGTCGCCCCCACCATCAACCTGGACCACCAGGATCCCGAGTGCGATTTGGACTACTGTGCCAATACCGCACGCGACATGCCGCTCGAAATTGCCATGAAGAACAACTTCGGCTTTGGCGGCACCAATGGCACCTTGTTGTTTCGCCGCGTCTGACACCGTTCATTTTCGCTGCGGTCCACGTCCGGCCCCTGCAAAGCAGGCAAGAACCCTGTGAGTGCAGGCACCGAGCGTTACCCTGCCCCTTCCGTGGAGTACCCGGTGGGGCGCAGCAACAGCTTGGCCGTCGCGCTGCTGCTGGTGCATGCGGGCAGTCTGGTGGTTCTGTGGGCTTGGGGTTTACAGGGCTGCGGGGCGCAGCACCTTGCCCTGGTGCCAAGTCTTCTGATTTGGCTGGCCTCGGCTGTGCTGGCTGCGCGCTTTTGGGCGCAACAGCCGGTTGGCGCGCTGGTCTGGGATGGTGCGAACTGGCAATTGCGCAAGGCGGGTGGTACGCCCGCCTTACAAACACTGGGCGGCGCCGTGGCAGTGCAGCTCGATGTGCAGCGCCAGTTGGTGCTGGTGTTCCCCGGCGCCTCACCAGCCGTTTGGCTGCTGGTAGAGCAAAAGCGCCAACGGGAGCGCTGGCTCGATCTGCGCCGTGCGGTATATTCGCGGCCCAACGCTGCAAGCCCAGCATTCGCGGGCACGCAGCGAAAAGGCGAGGCTTCCTGATGGCGACGAACCACTGTGCAGAGCGGCCGTTGATTGGCGGCCTGCGCATGCTTCATTCATGACCGATTCCACTCCCATTGTCCCCGCTGAGCCGCGTGCACCCGATGCCGATTTCGAGCTCGTGCAGCGCGCTGTCGCAGGCGATCAACGGGCGTTCGAGTTGCTGGTTATCAAATACCAGCGGCGCATTGAGCGGCTCATCGGCCGTATGGTGCGCGATACCGACCTGGTGCCCGATATTGCCCAGGAAACCTTCATTCGCGCCTACCGCGCATTACACCAGTTTCGCGGCGAAGCTCAGTTTTACACTTGGCTGTACCGCATTGCGGTCAATACCGCCAAGAAAACCTTGCTCGGTCTCAAGCGCAACCCGGTGGTCTATGAGGGCGCTGCGCCAGGCAATGATGAAGAAGATGAAACTTCCCGCCCTCGCCACGAACTAACCACCGACGAAACGCCCGAAACAGTGCTCGCGGCCAAGGAAATTGCGCAAGCCGTGAGCGACGCCATGGAGGCATTGCCCGCCGATTTGCGCGAGGCGGTGACGCTGCGCGAAATTGAAGGCTTGAGCTACGAGGAAATTGCGCAGGCTATGGATTGCCCGATCGGGACGGTGCGCTCTCGTATCTTTCGGGCCCGCGAGGCGATTTCGGCGCGTGTGCGCCCGATGCTGGAAAACCAGACGGGTAAACGGTGGTAGGTGTGTGTGGCAATCGGACAATGCAGGTGGACACGATGGAACTGAACTCCAAGACACGGGAACTGCTCTCGGCGCTGGCCGACGGAGAGCTGCAAGGCGATGAACTGGCACAGGCGCTGGCGCTTTGCTCGCAGGAGGGCGCGCGCGTACCCTGGCGCGAGTACCACCTGATCGGTGATGTGCTGCGTGCGCCCGAACTGGCACGCGCCAGCGACAGTGAGCAGTTTCTGTCGCGGCTGCGCGGCGCGCTGGGTGAGGAACCTGCTGCGCCGGTGGTGGCCGACTTGCCCGTTGTCGTGGCGCCTGCGGCCAACGATGGCCTGTTCCGCTGGAAGATGGTCGCCGGATTCGCTTCGATGGCTGCTGTGGCGGCCATTGGCTGGAATTCGCTCTCGGCATTGCGCAGTGAGGCGCCGCAAGGTGCGCAACTGGCCGTGGTTCAGCCTGCGGTCACCACAGTGCAGACGGAACTGGCGCAGGCAGGAGCGCCAGTGATGATCCGCGATCCCCGCCTCGACGAATTGCTGGCGGCCCACAAACAATATGGCGGCGCCTCAGCCCTGCAACTGCCCGCTGGATTCTTGCGCAATGCGACTTTCGAGGCTCCCCAGCGCTGAGCGCGGCTTTGTTGGGGGATGCGGCCTAAGGGAGGCTGCATGGCGCCTCGCCGGGTCGCTGCTGCTGTGCGCAAGCATGGGCGCGCATGCTGCAGACCGGGTAGGCGCGGCAGTCGGCAGGGTCGAGCTTACGGCGCTACTGCCTACCGACGTCGCCGGCTGGATTGCACGGGTGCAACGGGCTGCGTTGGAGCGCAGCTACACGGGCACCTTTGTGGTCACCACCGACACCGGCGCTGCCAGCGGCTCGCGCATTTGGCATGCCTGCCAGGGCGACCAACACATCGAGCGCATCGAAACCATCGATGGCCCTGCCCGCACTATTTTTCGTCGCAACGGGCAAATGCGAACGTTTTTGCATGCCTCACACACGGCGGTGACGGAGCCGCTGCGCAGCAGCGCACCTTTCTCTAGTGCAGTGCCGGAACTGGCCGACAGGCTGGAGGCGCTGTACCGGGCTCAGCCACAAGGGCGCGAGCGCGTGGCTGGGTACGATGCGGATGTGGTGCTGTTGCAGCCTCGCGACGCTCTGCGTTTTGGCTACCGGATATGGAGCGAACACAATTCCGGGCTGGTACTGCGCCTGCAGACGGTGCAGACCGATGGGCGCGTGCGTGAACAGGCGAGCTTTTTGCAGATCGAGCTGGATGTGCCGGTGTCGCTGACTGCACTCTCGCAGGCTATGGACGACCTGACGGGTTACCGATCCTTGGCTGCGCCGCCCGAGCGTGAACTGACTGCGACCGAACAAGGCTGGACCTTGCGTGAATCGGTGCCGGGTTTTGTGCTGCAAGGATGCCGGGCGCAGCAAGGCCACCACCACGCCATGCAATGCAGCTACTCGGACGGGTTGGCAAGCGTGTCGTTGTTCTTCCAGCCTGCAGGCCCGGGTCCACAGGCGCCTATTCAAGCGCGCTGGTCCACCGGCGCTACACAGGCATTGGCGCGTCCCCTTGATGCGACGACCAGGCTCACTGCAGTGGGAGAGGTGCCGTCGGCCACTTTGCTGCTGTTTGCCGAGCGCCTGGTGCGTGCACGCTGATGCTCGTGGTTGCGGGAACCATTTGTTCCCGGGTGTTTCTGAAATGACATGCGCACACAGCGCAACCAAGCAACTGAAAGGCCAGACACCATGAATTTCCAATGGACCAAATTGAACGCCTTGACCGCAGCGGGCGTGCTCGCCGTCGCCGGCACGGTAGGGATGGGCGCTGTCAGCCTGGTCCCCACGCATGCACAGGCGCAGACCAGCACCGCGCGCGGTTTGCCCGACTTCACCGATCTGGTGGAGCAGGTCGGCCCCTCGGTGGTGAATATCCGGACGCTGGAAAAAGTGTCATCGCGTGGCACCCCCAGCAGCACGGACGAAGAAATGCTGGAGTTTTTCAAGCGATTCGGCCTACCGATGCCCAACATGCCCAAGGGGCAGCGGCCTGGTCCGCGTCAGCAGCAACCTGACGAGGAGCAGCCGCGAGGCCTGGGTTCGGGCTTTATCCTCAGCCC
>JBQMQB010000026.1:4270-14377 GCA_052172715.1 Giesbergeria sp.
GGCAATACCAAGCCGGGCACGCGCAGCACCATTACGGTGTTCCGCCGTGGCCAGACGAAGGACCTGTCGGTGACCGTGGCCGAGATCGAACCCGACAGCAGCGAGGCCAGTGCCAGCCAGAGCGAGCCCAAGGCCAAGGCATCTCCAGCCGGCCAGAAGCTGGGCTTGACCGTTGCTCCTCTGACTGAGGCGCAGCGCAAGAAGCTGGGCATCAAGGGCGGAGTGCGCGTGGAAGCCGCTGTCGATGCCGCAGCGCGTGCCGGTCTGCGTGAAGGCGACGTGATTCTCTCGGTGGCCAACACAGATGTGGCGAGTTTGAAGGACTTTGAGGCGGCACTTTCGCAGGCCGACAAGAGCAAGGCCGTCAATGTGCGCTACCGCCGTGGTGAGTGGGAGCAGTACGCCTTGATCCGCCCGGCGCATTAAGCTTCTGGAGCGTGTGCAGGCTTTTGCCTACAATACGCGCCCAAGCATGAGTGCCTGTAATGGGCGCGTCCTTTGAAAGCGGCGCGCCCTTTTTTCATGCGCATCGCGCCGCTCGCGTCTTTCCGAACCCTCTCTCGTTGATGAAGCACATCCGTAATTTTTCCATCATTGCGCACATTGACCATGGCAAATCCACCCTGGCCGATCGCCTGATCCAGCGTTGCGGCGGCTTGGCCGATCGCCAGATGGAGGCACAGGTGCTTGACTCGATGGATATCGAAAAAGAGCGCGGCATCACCATCAAGGCGCAAACAGCAGCGCTGCAATACAAGGCCAACGATGGTCAGGTCTACAACCTGAACCTGATCGACACCCCCGGCCACGTCGATTTCTCCTACGAAGTGAGCCGCTCGCTCTCGGCTTGCGAAGGCGCGCTGCTGGTGGTCGACGCCTCGCAAGGCGTAGAAGCGCAAACGGTGGCCAACTGCTACACCGCGCTCGATCTGGGCGTGGAAGTTCTGCCGGTGCTCAACAAGATGGACTTGCCGCAGTCCGACCCGGAGAACGCCAAGGCTGAGATCGAAGATGTGATCGGTATTGACGCCGAAGACGCCATTCCCTGCTCGGCCAAAACCGGCATGGGTATCGATGAAATCCTCGAGGCCATCGTGGCCAAAGTGCCGGCGCCGCGCGGCAACCCCGATGGGCCGCTGCGCGCCATGATCGTCGACAGCTGGTACGACGCTTACGTCGGCGTCGTGATGCTGGTGCGCGTGGTCGATGGACGCCTGCTTAAGGGTGAGCGCTTCAAGATGATGGCCACCGGGACGGTCTACAACGCCGACAACCTGGGCGTTTTTACCCCTGCCAACGAGTCGCGCGATCGGCTGGACGCCGGGCAGGTGGGCTACATCATTGCGGGTATCAAAGAGCTGCAGGCCGCCAAGGTGGGTGACACCATTACGCTGGAAAAGAAGCTGCCTAACAACGCCGGGCCAGCCACCGAAGCGCTGCCCGGTTTCAAGGAAATTCAACCCCAGGTGTTTGCCGGGCTGTATCCGACGGAGGCTAGCGAATACGACCAACTGCGTGATGCGCTGGAAAAGCTCAAGCTCAACGATGCGTCGCTGCACTATGAACCCGAGGTGTCGCAGGCGCTCGGTTTTGGTTTTCGCTGCGGCTTCCTCGGCTTGTTGCACATGGAAATCGTGCAGGAGCGGCTGGAGCGCGAGTTTGACCAAGATTTGATTACCACCGCACCCAGCGTGGTGTACCAGGTCGTCATGCCTGGCGGAGAAGTCGTCATGGTGGAGAACCCCGCCAAGATGCCGGACCAGGGCAAAATGCAGGAAATCCGCGAGCCCATCGTCACCGTGCACCTGTACATGCCACAGGAGTATGTGGGGCCGGTGATGACGCTGGCCAATCTGAAGCGCGGTGTGCAGATCAACATGGCCTACCATGGCCGCCAGGTGATGCTGACCTACGAGATGCCGCTTGGCGAAATCGTGCTCGACTTTTTTGACAAACTTAAGTCGGTGAGCCGGGGCTATGCGTCCATGGACTACGAGTTCAAGGAATACCGCGCGTCGGATGTGGTGAAGGTGGATATTTTGCTCAACGGCGAGAAGGTCGATGCGCTGTCCATCATCGTGCACCGCAGCCAGAGTCAGTACCGCGGCCGCGCCGTGGTGGCCAAGATGCGCGAGATCATCAGCCGCCAGATGTTCGATGTCGCTATCCAGGCGGCTATCGGGACCAACATCATTGCGCGCGAGTCCATCAAGGCGCTGCGCAAGAACGTGCTTGCCAAATGCTATGGCGGCGATATTTCCCGCAAGAGGAAGCTCCTTGAGAAGCAAAAAGCAGGCAAAAAACGCATGAAACAGATCGGTTCGGTAGAAGTGCCGCAAGAAGCTTTTCTTGCCATATTGCAGGTGGAAGATTGATGCAGCTGGTTCAGATATTCACCTCGCTCGTACTCGCGGCGTTCGCCGGTTACATCGGAGCTTGGATCTTTGGTTCTATTGAAGGCAATTTTGCGCTGTTGCTGTTCCTTGCGACAGTGGTGACGGGTTGCTATTGGCTGGCTGAGCGGTTCTACTTCTTCCCGCGTCGGCACCGGGCGGCGCAGGCGATCGAGCAAGCGGCCCAGGCACGGCGTACCGAACTGGACCGCCAGGGAATTGCACGCAACGACATTGACACCACCGAGGCGCAGCAGCGCGTGCTCGCGCAGCCCTGGTGGCTGGACTGGACGGCAGGGCTCTTCCCGGTCATCGTGGCTGTCTTTATGCTGCGCTCGTTTCTCGTCGAGCCTTTCAAGATTCCGTCGGGCTCCATGATTCCGACGTTGCTGGTGGGCGACCTGATTTTGGTGAACAAGTTCACCTACGGCATTCGCTTGCCGGTGCTTAACACCAAGGTCACCGAAGGCAACGCGCCGCAGCGCGGCGATGTCATGGTATTTCGCTACCCACCGCAGCCCAGTCTTGACTACATCAAGCGTGTCGTGGGGGTGCCCGGCGACGAGGTCGCCTATCTCAACAAACGCCTGACCATCAATGGCGAGGTGGTGCCGACCGAGGCGATGCCCGATTTTTTTGACGAAGACGCTTCGCACTACTTCAAACAGTTTCAGGAGCAGTTGGGGAGCCACCCTCACAAGCTACTGAACAACGACAACGCCCCCGCCTTCGTCCAAGGGGCAAGCAATTTTGCCTACCGGGACAACTGCCGCTACAGTGTCGAAGGCGTGGTCTGCAAAGTGCCCGAGGGGCATTACTTCATGATGGGCGACAACCGCGACAATTCGATGGATTCGCGCTACTGGGGTTTTGTGCCAGACGCCAACATCGTCGGCAAAGCGTTTTTCGTATGGATGAATTTCGGCAATTGGAAGCGCATTGGTGCTTTCCACTAAGCATTCCACTAAGCATTCCACAGTACCGCATTGCAAGCAAGAAAGGGAGAATTACTCTATGAAACCACATCGCACCGCCAGTCGTTCACGCCAGCTTGGCCTGTCCTTTATCGGCGTGATTTTTGTCGGCTTGGTCGCTGTAGCAACCTTTGCCATTGGTGGGCAGTCGGTGCCAGTGTTCCTTGAAGCACGCGCCATCCAGAAGGGCATCAACAAGGCGGCCAGAGAAGGCAAAACCGTGGTTGAAATTCAAACCATCTTCGATCGCGCGGCTGCCATCGACGACATCACGACAATCGGCGGCAAGGATCTCGACGTAGGCAAGCGGGGCGACAAGGTGGTGATACGGGCTAATTTTTCCCGGGAGATCGCCTTAGCAGGCCCGGCGTATCTGGTCTACCGCTTTGAACTGCAGTCCGAATAGGTGCAGCCAGCCCTTGTTTCTCTGCAGCAACGGTTGCAGCATTCGTTCTCCAGCCCGGCACTGTTGACACGCGCCCTGACGCACCGCAGCGCCAGTGCGGACCACAACGAGCGGCTGGAATTTCTGGGTGATTCGGTGCTCAACCTGGCGGTCTCTAGCCTGTTGTACGAACGTCTGGCAGCCCAACCTGAAGGCGACCTCTCGCGTGTGCGTGCCAACCTGGTCAAGCAGGACAGCCTGCACCGGCTGGCGCTGGACCTCGATCTACCTACCGTGCTGCGTGTGGGCGAGGGTGAGGCCCGAACGGGCGGCAAGACGCGGCCCTCTATGCTCGCTGATGCACTGGAGGCTGTGATTGGCGCTGTGTATCTGGACGCTGGATTCGACACCGCAACCCGCCTGGTGCACCGCTTGTTTGAAGGTGTGGACATCAAACCCGAGATGCCGGCGGCTGCCAAGGATGCCAAGACTGCCTTGCAAGAGTGGCTGCAGGCTCGGCGCATGAAGCTGCCTGGCTACTTGGTGGTGGACACCACGGGCGCTGCCCACAGCCAGTCTTTTGAAGTTGAGTGCACGGTGATCGAACGTTCACTCTCGGTGCGCGGCCACGGTGCCTCGCGGCGCGCGGCTGAGCAATCTGCCGCCGCAGCCATGCTGGACCAAATTCAGGCGCAAAAACCATGAACGATGCTACAAAAAAAGAAGTGACTGTTCCTTCTCCCGCAAGCGATAACGGCCAAGAAAATCTGGAATCTATGCTTGCCGAGAGTCGGCCTACGGGTGCCGCCTCTGTCGACGCAGCAGGCCAGCGCTGCGGCGTCATCGCCATCGTCGGCAAGCCCAACGTGGGCAAGTCCACGCTGCTCAATGCGCTGGTGGGCCAGAAAATCAGTATTACGTCGCGCAAAGCGCAGACCACGCGGCACCGCATTACCGGCATTCGCACGCAAGGGCAGACGCAGTTCGTCTTTGTCGATACGCCCGGGTTTCAGACGCGCCACGCCACGGCGCTTAATAAATCGCTCAACAAAACGGTGATGGGTGTCATTGGGGATGTGGACCTGATCCTCTTCGTGGTCGAGGCCGGCAGCTTTACTTTGGCCGACGCCAAGGTGCTGTCGCTGTTTAAGCCCGGCATTCCGACGCTGCTGATTGCCAACAAGCTCGACAACATCCACCGCCGCGCCGAGATCGCGCCGTGGCTGAAAAGCATGCAGGAGCGCCACCCGTTTGCCGAGTTCGTGCCCATGTCGGCCAAGAACAAGGGCGATGTCGAGCGGCTCTACGGCATTTGCGAGAAATACCTGCCCGAGGCGCCTTGGTGGTACGCCGAGGACGAGCTCACTGACCGCAGTGAAAAATTCCTCGCCAGCGAGACCGTGCGCGAAAAGCTGTTCCGTTTCACCGGTGACGAGCTGCCTTACACCTCCACCGTCATCATTGACCAGTTCAGCGAAGAAAAGAGCAAGCAGCACAAGCGGCTGGTGCGCATTGCCGCCACCATCGTCGTCGAGCGCGACAGCCACAAGGCCATGGTGATTGGCGACAAGGGTGAGCGCTTGAAACGCATCGGTACGGAAACCCGGCAAGAGCTGGAAAAGCTCATGGACGCCAAAGTGTTCATCGAAATCTGGGTCAAGGTGCGCAGCGGCTGGGCGGACGACGAAGCGCGGGTGCGCTCCTTCGGGTACGAGTAGCCGCTTTATTCGGTTGCCTGCACACCACGCATCGTGGCCCCCCCCCGCCGCTTTTCCAGCGAGCCCGCCTTCGTCCTGCACCGCTACGACTGGAGCGAATCGAGCCTGATCCTGGAGGTCTTCACACGCCACCATGGACGCACCACGCTGGTGGCCAAGGGCGCGAAAAAACCCAGTTCCAATTTCCGCCCGGTGCTGCTGCCGCTGCAGCCGCTGCACCTGACATGGACGCAAAGCGCCTCAGGCGAGGCCGACATCCACACGCTCAAAGGCGCGGAGTGGGTGGGTGGGCACATCCTGCCGTTGGGCGATGCGCTGCTTTCTGGCCTGTACCTCAATGAACTGCTGCTGCGCCTGCTGGCGCGCGGCGACCCGCATGCGCTGTTGTTTGACCACTACGCCGGGGCGGTGCAACTGCTGGCGAGCGAACACGGTGAAGCACTTGAACCGGTGCTCCGCCTGTTTGAACTGGTGCTGCTGCGCGAAGTGGGCTTGCTGCCAGCGCTCGACGTGCAGACCTTGACGTACACGGCGCTCGCGCCCGAGGGGCGTTACGCCTTGGTCGCCGAAGGGGGCCTGCGCGTGGCAACGCCAGGCGAGCGCGCCAGCCTGCGCGGTGCGCAGTGGCTGGCGCTGGCCGACGCACTGCAGGATGGCGCAGGGTTTACCCGTCTGCTGCATGCCTGTACACCCGTGGCCGGCGAACTCAAGCCGCAACTGCGCGCGCTCCTGCAATACCATTGCGGCAGTCCGCGCCTGCGAACGCGGCAATTCATGATCGACGTGCAGGCGCTTTGATCGCTGCACCAAGCCACGCAGTCACCTTTCATGACCCATTCCAACCCGCTCCACCGCACCGCGCTCTCGGTCAACGTCAACAAAGTGGCGCTGCTGCGCAATACCCGCCACCTGGGCATTCCCAGCGTGCTGCGCGCCGCGCAAATCTGTTTGGAGGCGGGCGCCCACGGCATCACGGTGCACCCCCGGCCCGACGAGCGCCATATCTGCGCGCACGATGTGCACGAGCTTGCGCAACTGCTCAAGGCTTGGCCAGGGCGCGAATACAACATAGAAGGCAACCCGTCGCACAACCTGATGGAATTTATCCGCCAGGTACGGCCACAGCAAGCGACCTTCGTACCCGACAGCGAAGACCAGTTCACCAGCGACCATGGTTGGAGCTTTCCGCAGGATGCCGAGCGCCTGGCGCCCTTGGTGGACGAATGCCGCGCACTGGGTGTGCGAGTGAGCCTGTTCATGGACCCGGTGCCAGGGCAGATGGCGGCGGCCCGCGCTGTGGGCGCCGACCGTGTTGAGCTCTATACCGAGCCTTACGCTGCGGCCTGGGGAACGCCGCAGCAGCAAGCTGAGTTGGAGCGCTATCGCGCTGCTGCCCAGGCTGCACTGAATGCCGGCCTCGGGGTGAATGCCGGCCACGACCTGAACCAAGGCAATCTTGCAGCCTTCGTGCGCGGCGTACCGGGCCTGCAGGAAGTGTCGATTGGCCACGCTCTCATTGCCGATGCGCTGGAGTCGGGCTACCGGGCCACTGTGCAGGCCTATTTGGCCTGCATTGCAGACGGCAGCAATATTTCGAATAACTCCTGATTTGATAGCTGAAAGCGCTTTATCCGTAAGCTATAGGGCCAACTTTTGTTTATATTTTTATGATCTACGGTATAGGTACCGACATCTGCGACGTGCGCCGCATCGCCGCCAGCATGGAGCGCCATGGCGAGCGCTTTGCCGCCAAGGTGCTGGCCGACGGCGAACTCGCCACTTGGCGCGACCGTAGCGAGCGCTGGCCCGACCGCGGGTTGCGGTTCCTGGCCACGCGCTTCTCCGCGAAGGAGGCCTTCAGCAAGGCCATAGGCATGGGCATGCGCATGCCTATGACCTGGCGCGCCTGCGAAGTTGGCAAGCTGGCCAGTGGCCAACCGGTGATCGTGCTGCACGGCGCCCTCAAAGACTGGTTTGATGCGCGGCGCCTCACCGCGCACCTGAGCATCACCGACGAGTCTGACTACGCAGCGAGTTTTTGCGTTGTAGAGAAAATCGGCCTGTAGCCAAACAAACACGTGCGCATACAGCTCCACTAACCATAGCAAGCCCCCGCATGACGACCCACGCCCCGCTTCTGATTGACGTTGCCGGCCTAGAACTGACCGGCGCCGACCGCCGACGCTTGGCGCACCCGCTGGTGGGCGGCATCATTCTCTTTGCCCGCAACTGGTCGAGCCGCGCACAGCTGCTTGACCTCACGGCTGCCATCAAGGCGGTGCGCGGCGACCTGCTCATCAGCGTGGACCACGAAGGTGGCCGCGTGCAGCGCTTTCGCAGTGATGGTTTTACGCAGTTGCCGCCCATGCGCGCCTTCGGCGAGTTGTGGATGCGGGACGGTGAGGCTGGTGCTGGCAGCGGTGCCATGCGTGCGCAGGACGCTGCCACGGCCGCTGGCTATGTGCTCGCCAGTGAGCTGCGGTCTTGCGGCGTCGATTTCAGTTTCACCCCAGTGCTCGACCTCGATTGGCAGACGGATGCCGGAGCGTCCCGCAGCGGGGTCATTGGCAACCGCGCCTTCCACCCGGACGCACGTGTGGTCGGCACGCTGGCCCGCGCGCTCATGCTCGGCCTGCTGCAGGCCGGCATGGGCAATTGCGGCAAGCATTTTCCCGGCCACGGTTTTGTGACTGCCGATTCGCATCTGGAACTGCCCGTGGACCGGCGCAGTCTCAGCGCCATCTTGCAGGACGATGCCGCGCCCTACGGCTGGCTGACCAGCGCGCTCACCGCTGTGATGCCCGCGCACGTGGTGTACGCCCGTGTCGATGCACGGCCGGCGTGCTTCTCAAAGCACTGGATCACCGACATCCTGCGCACGCGTCTGGGTTTTGAGGGAGCGGTGATCAGCGACGACCTCAGCATGGAAGGTGCGCGCCGGCTAGACGGCCGCGTGGTCTCGCACACCGAGGCGGCGCAGGCAGCGCTCGATGCCGGCTGCGATCTGGTGCTGCTGTGCAACCAGAGCGTGGGTGAGGGCAGGGCTGTGGATGGCTTGCTTGATGGCCTCTCAGCACTGCAGCAGCAGGGGGCATGGGTGCCTCACGCGGAGGGCGAGGCACGCCGCCAGGCGCTGCTGCCGCAAACGCTGCCACTGCCGTGGGACGAGTTGATGTTCGATGCGCGCTACCTGCGGGCGCTGGAGATGCTGCCCTGAAGGGCAGGCCACCGGCACGCTTCAAGCGTTCGTTTCGGCGACTTCCTTGGCGGCAGTCACTGTTGGCAATGCTTGTCCAGGCCGCCATCGCCGCACCACGCGCTGGAAGATGAGCGTGTTCGGTATCTGCAGCAAGGTGCCTGCCGTGCCCGGGGCCACGTCTTCGAGCGTGGTGTAGAGCAGATTGATGTCAATCACGCGGCCGCGTGCGCCACCGGTCTCGGCCGTGTCCAGTACCTCGATCACGTCGCCGATGCGAAACGGTCCCACGGTGAAGATCAGCATCGCACAGAACAGATTGGAGAGCACGCTCCACGCCGCAAAGAAGGCCACCGCACCCACGGCGGCAAAGCTGGTAAAGGCGGTCCACAGAACGGCAGCCGATACGCCCATGCGCTCAAGCACTAGCAGGGTTGTGGCCAGAAAAATGGCCCAGCGCAGCACGCCATTGACCAACATGCCCATATCGGTCGGAAGACCGTAGTGCTTGCTGGCGCGCCGCACGATCCGACGCAGCAAGCGGTGCAACAGCCAAGCGCACAGCAGGATCAGCGCGATCTGCAGTGCTGGAATGATGATTTCCAGCCAGTCCTGCGTCCAATCGGGAAGGTAGTACTTCAAGGTGTGCCGCATACCGTGCCAGCGCCGGTGAGAAAACGCAGGGACGCCGTGCCTCGCTCTGCCATCACGCCTCGCGCCGCAGCGCTGGGAACAGAATCACATCGCGAATGCTGGGGCTGTCGGTCAACAGCATCATCAACCGATCGATGCCGATGCCGCAGCCGCCCGCAGGTGGCATGCCGTATTCGAGCGCGCGCACGAAGTCGTGGTCGAAGTACATGGCCTCGTCGTCGCCACCTTCTTTGGCCGCCACCTGTGCGTGAAAGCGCGCAGCCTGGTCCTCGGCGTCGTTCAGCTCGGAGAAACCATTGCCAAATTCGCGCCCGGTGATGTAGAGCTCGAAGCGCTCGGTCACCTCGGGGCGCTGGTCGTTGGCGCGCGCCAGCGGGCTGATTTCGGTCGGGTGCTCCATGATGAAAGTGGGCTGCCAGAGTTGGTCTTCCACCGTTTCCTCGAAGTACAGCACCTGCAGGCTGGCCAGGCTGCGCGTGGTGAGGCGGTTCTTGGCCTCGCTCATACCGAGCTTCTTCAGGGCGCTAATGAGCCAGGCGGCGTCGTCCACATGCGCGCCGGCTTCGGTGTACTGGAAGATGGCCTCGCGAATCGTCAGGCGGGCGAAGGGCTGGGCAAGGTCTACCGCACGGCCCTGGTACGAGAGTTGCAGTGTGCCCGTGGCCTTTTGGGCCGCGTCCCGCACCAGCGCTTCTGTGAAGCCCATCAAATCTTGGTAGTTCCAGTACGCCGCGTAGAACTCCATCATGGTGAACTCGGGATTGTGGCGCACCGAGATGCCTTCGTT
>JBQMQB010000027.1:0-9536 GCA_052172715.1 Giesbergeria sp.
ATCAACGTCTCTTTCCGCAAGTGCGGTCTCAAAGAGACGGTGGTGTTTGCCGACAAGTTGTTGCAAAACGGCTTCCGTCTGGCGACACGCGCAGGTATCTCCATAGCCATCGAAGACATGCTGGTGCCGCCGCAAAAGCCCGCCATCATTGAAGCGGCAGAGAAAGAGGTCAAAGAGATCGAGCAGCAGTACGTCTCGGGTCTGGTGACTTCGGGCGAGCGCTACAACAAGGTGGTGGACATCTGGGGCAAGGCCGGTGACGAAGTCTCCAAGGTCATGATGCAGCAGCTGGCCAAGCAAAAAACCATCGACCGCCATGGCAACGAGGTGGATCAGGAGTCGTTCAACTCCATCTACATGATGGCCGACTCTGGTGCGCGGGGGTCTGCCGCCCAGATTCGCCAGCTCGCGGGTATGCGGGGTCTGATGGCCAAGCCTGATGGCTCCATCATCGAGACGCCTATTACGGCGAACTTCCGTGAAGGCCTGAACGTGCTTCAGTACTTCATCTCGACGCACGGCGCCCGCAAGGGTCTGGCCGACACGGCGCTGAAAACGGCGAACTCGGGTTACCTCACGCGCCGCCTGGTGGACGTGACGCAGGATCTGGTGGTAACCGTGGACGACTGCGGTACCTCCAACGGCGCCCTGATGCGCGCCATCGTCGAAGGCGGTGAAGTGATCGAGTCGCTGCGCGATCGCGTGCTGGGCCGCACCGTTGCTGAGGATGTCTTGCATCCGGAAAACCGCGCCGTGCTCGCTGCTGCCGGTCAGATGCTGGAAGAAGACCTTATCGAAGAGCTGGAGCTCGCCGGCGTCGACGAAATCAAGGTGCGGACAGCACTCACCTGCGACACCCGTTTTGGTCTTTGCGCCAGTTGCTATGGCCGAGACCTCGGCCGCGGCGGCATGATCAACTTGGGCGAAGCGGTCGGCGTGATCGCCGCCCAGTCGATCGGCGAGCCGGGCACGCAGCTCACCATGCGCACCTTCCACATCGGTGGTGCTGCTTCGCGTGCGGCCATCGCATCGAGCGTGGAAGCCAAGTCCAACGGTTTGATCGGTTTCAACGCAACCATGCGTTATGTGACCAACTCCAAGGGTGATCTGGTCGTGATTTCACGTTCCGGTGAAATCACCATTCACGACGAGCACGGTCGCGAGCGCGAGCGCCACAAGGTGCCTTACGGCGCCACCCTTGCCGTGAAGGCTGACCAGCCGGTCAAGGCTGGCCTGATCCTGGCCAACTGGGATCCGCTGACACGCCCCGTCATTACCGAATTTGCCGGTAAAGCGAAATTTGAGAACGTGCAGGAAGGCCTGACCGTCGCCAAACAGGTGGACGAAGTCACCGGGCTTTCTACGCTTGTGGTGATTGACTCAAAGCTGCGGGGCTCGACCAAGGTTATCAAGCCCCATGTCAAGTTGATCGATGCAAGTGGCAATGAGGTGAAGATTCCCGGCACCGACCACTCGGTAACCATTGGCTTCCAGACTGGCGCGCTGATTCAGGTGCGCGACGACCAGGACGTGGGACCAGGCGAAGTGCTGGCCCGTATCCCAATCGAAGGCCAGAAGACCCGCGACATCACTGGCGGTCTGCCACGTGTGGCCGAGTTGTTCGAAGCCCGTACACCTAAAGACAAGGGCACACTGGCCGAAGTAACCGGCACCGTGTCGTACGGCAAGGAGACTAAGGGCAAGATTCGCCTGCAGATCACCGACCCTGACGGCAAGGTGTGGGAAGAGCTGATTCCCAAGGAAAAGAACATGCTGGTGCACGAAGGCCAGGTGGTGAACAAGGGCGAGTCAATCGTCGACGGGCAACGTGATCCGCAAGACATTCTGCGTCTTTTGGGCGCCGAGGCCCTCGCACGCTACATCGTAGACGAGGTGCAGGCGGTGTACCGCTTGCAAGGCGTGAAGATCAACGACAAGCACATTGAGGTGATCGTGCGCCAGATGCTGCGACGCGTGGTGGTCGAGAGCACTGGCGAGTCGAACTACATTGCTGGCGAACAGGTCGAGCGCTCGGAGATCCTCAACACCAACGAAGCCTTGCAGGCCGACGGTAAGCTGCCTGCGACGTACACCAACTTGTTGTTGGGTATCACCAAGGCATCGCTGTCTACCGACTCGTTCATTTCGGCTGCCTCGTTCCAGGAAACCACACGCGTGCTCACCGAGGCTGCGATTATGGGTAAGCGCGACGAGTTGCGTGGTTTGAAGGAAAACGTCATCGTCGGGCGTCTGATTCCCGCCGGTACGGGCATGGCCTACCACCAGGCACGCAAGGTGAAGGACGCCATGGACGACGCCGAGCGCCGTGCCATTGCCGAAGAAGAAGCAGAAGAAATGGCCGGTGCCACCGAGGTGGAATCGGTCGAGGGCATTGGTGACGACACGGCTGCTGCTGCCGATTGAGCGATGGGTGGCAGCGGGGTTTCTGACCCCGCTGCTGCGGACACACCCAACCCGGCCTGCCCTGAAGAGGATAGGCCGGGTTTTTTGTTTCTGATGGAGCCGTCCATGCCCGAACTGCGGCGCCGAAAAAAGGGCGCAACTCAAACATCCCCGCGCATTGACCCTTCGCACACAGGCACACACCATGAAGACAACCGGCACCTCACGTTCGACTCCATCCGCATCCACTGAAACGCGCTCGAGCAGTCTGGGCGCACTGCTAGGAAATGCTGCGCATGGCTTGTACCAGATCCGCTCTGGTCGGTCAGGTGCGGTGGCGCTCGATGGGACCGCGCCCGCCCTGCGCGCGGGAGCACAGGCCGTGCTGTACCACGCTCTGCGCCACTTGGGTCTGGCAGAGTCCTTGCGAAGCTTGTTGGCACCGCGGACGCCCCCGCCTGCAGCGGATGCGCTGCTGTGCACGACGTTGGCAGTGGCTGCTGCGCCAACGGGCATGTCCTACGAGGGATTCACACTCGTGAATCAGGCGGTGGAGGCCGCCAAGGCAGACCCTGCAACTCGGCAGCAAGCGGGGTTCATCAACGCCTGCCTGCGGCGTTTCCTGCGTGAGCGTGAGACCTTGCTCGCGGCCGTGGCAGCAGACCCTGTTGCGCAGTGGAACCACCCGCGCTGGTGGATCGCCCGTATGCGCAAAGAATGGCCAGACCAGTGGCAAAGCGTGCTGACCGCCAACAATGCGCAGGCGCCAATGGTGCTCCGAATAAATGAACAAAAAAGCACCCCATCGCAGTATGTAAAAGACCTTGCGGCAATAGAAATCGCGGCCTTTGAGATGCCGCCTCATGCTGTGGTGCTCGAGCGAGCGGTGCCGGTTCAGGAGCTACCGGGTTTCGCACAAGGGGTTGTGTCGGTGCAGGACGCATCGGCCCAGCGTGCGGCGCCTTTGCTGCTCGCAGGCCTCCTGCCCGGTACGCCACTGCGCGTGCTGGATGCTTGCGCAGCACCGGGCGGAAAAACTGCGCATTTGCTTGAGCACGCAGGTTCTGGTGCTGACATCGAACTCACAGCACTTGATGTGGACCCTGCGCGTTGTGTGCGCATCTCAGAGACGCTGGCGCGAGTCGGAATGAGTGCACAAGTGCTTGCGCACGACGCCGGCAAGCCTGAGGACTGGTGGCAACAGCACTGCAAGGGCCAGGCGTTTGATGCCATCTTGCTGGATGCACCCTGCACTGCGTCGGGCATCGTGCGGCGCCACCCTGATGTGCGCTGGTTGCGCCGCGAGTCGGACATTGCGCAGCTTGCGAAAATCCAGGCGGAGTTGCTTGCCGCGCTTTGGCCACTGGTGAAGGTGGGTGGGCGCATGCTGTACTGCACCTGTTCCGTGTTCCACGCCGAAGGCCAGGACCAGATAGAAACGTTTCTTGCCCGCAACAGCGATGCCCTTCTGCTGCCCTCTCCTGGCCACATCCTGCCCGCAGCAGCAGACATGGCTGGCAGGCTCCCTGACAATGGAGCTGGGGGGTACGATGGGTTTTACTTCGCTTTGTTGCAAAAAGTGGCGCTTTGACGCCAGCTTCGTGCGTGCAAGCCGCGTGCTGCGGGGCTTGACCATGCTGTTGTGTTGGGCGAGTCTGTCCGTCTTTTCGTCTGCCTATGCGCAGGCAGACCCTTCGGTCGCCCACATGGAGGTTGAAAGGAGTGTCGAAGGGTTGTTCCTAAGCGTCTCGATGGAATACTCCTTGCCTGCATTGGTGGAGCAGGCGCTCCAGCAGGGAATCCCGATGACGTTCGTGGCAGAAGCCGAAGTCATGCGGGCTCGCTGGTACTGGTCAGACCAGAACGTTGCGGCTGCTCAGAGGTATCTTCGGCTGAGCTACCAGCCGCTGACCCGCCGCTGGCGGTTGAACGTCTCATCGGCGCCGTTCAATGCATCAGGGTTGGGGGTTTCGGTAGGGCAGACCTACGACGATCTCTCCGAAGTTCTTGCCGTGATGCAGCGCATCGCACGCTGGAATATCGCCGATGCGCGGGCGCTGGCGGCCGACGGTCAGTACCGCGTGCACTTTAGCTTTCAGCTCGATTTGTCGCAGCTGCCACGGCCGCTGCAGATTGGAGCCTTGGGGCGATCTGGCTGGAATCTCTCCCTTTCGCGAACCGAACGCGTGCCGCGTTTGTCGTCTCCATGAAGCCAGGCGAAAGCGTGCCACCCACTGTGCGCTCTGCCCAGCCGTCGCGGGCCGTGCGCTGGGCCGTCGGTGTAGCGGTTGCCATCATGGCCGCGATTTCCCTGGTGTTGATGTTCTTGCTGACCCTGGCAACCAACAACCGCTTGCTGTACGAGCGCAACTACAAATGGCTGCTTACTTCCAACGTTGTGGTCGCAATTGCCTTGCTGGGTGTGCTCGGTTGGATCGGTGTGCGGCTCGCTATGCGCCTGCGCCGTGGCAAGTTCGGTAGTCGACTTCTGGTCAAGTTGGCCGCTATTTTCGCGCTGGTAGCGCTGGTGCCAGGGGCGCTCATTTACGTAGTTTCGTACCAGTTCGTGTCCCGTTCCATCGAAAGTTGGTTTGACGTCGAAGTGGAAGGTGCGCTCAATGCGGGCGTGAGCCTGGCGCGCGCTACGCTGGAAATGCAGTCGAGTGAATCGGCTTCGCGCACCCGCGCTGCTGCAGCGCAATTGGCACAGGTACCAAGTGCCGCAGCTGGGGTGGTGCTTGAGCGCATTCGCGACCAGCTAGGCGCCAGCGACGCTGCGCTGTGGAGCAGTTCCGGTGCTTTGCTGGCGATTGTGGGGCAGTCGCGTTTTCGCCTCGACGCGGAGCGACCGAGCGCCCAACAACTGCGTCTGGTGCGCCAGCAAGGTGTGTGGTCACAGATCGAAGGCCTGGATGACTTGATCGACCATGCAACCCCACAGGCCCTGGAGAGCGTCCACGTCACGGCGATGGCCGTGGTCCCCAACACCAGTGTGGGGTTCTTTTCGGCTGAGCCGCGCTATCTGCATGTCACCTTGCCTTTGCCGTCGGTCCTGGTGGGCAATGCGGTGGCGGTGCAGGAGGCCAACCGGGAATACCAGGAGCGTTCTCTGGCACGCGGTGGGCTGCGGCGCATGTACATCGGCACGCTGACTTTGAGTCTTTTTCTCGCTGTGTTTGGCGCCGTTCTGCTCGCCGTGCTTCTGGGAAATCAGCTCGCTCGTCCGCTGCTCGTGCTTGCAGAAGGGGTGCGCGAAGTTGCACGGGGTGACCTCAGCCCCAAGGCGGCGCTTCAGGGGCGGGATGAACTGGGCGGTCTCACGCGTTCCTTTGCCATGATGACCCAGCAATTGTTCGATGCCCGTGCCACTGTGCAGAGCAGCATACAGGCGGTGGACACGGCACGTGAGCGACTGCAGACCATTCTTGACAATCTCACCTCGGGCGTCATCGTGTTGGATTCTGCTGGACGCGTCCAATCCTTCAACCCTGGAGCGGAACGCATCTTGAGAACGTCGTTGACCCCAGTGTTGGGCAGCATGCTGGCAGACGTACCTGGACTTTCAGAGTTCGCCAATGCCGCGCAGAGCCAGTTTGATAGCCTCCTCGCGCAGCACGACCACGCTGGGCCTGCCCACTGGCAACAGGCCTTCGAGCTGCATGCCTCGCCCTACGGAGCGCAGCAGCATGCCACCAGCCTTGTCGCGCGGGGAGCTGGTATGCCTGAAGATGCCAGACTGCTGGTGTTTGAAGACATCACCGACATTGTCTCCGCCCAGCGCGCTCAAGCCTGGGGTGAAGTGGCACGCAGGTTGGCGCACGAAATCAAAAACCCACTCACTCCCATTCAACTTTCGGCTGAACGGATGGAGATGAAGCTGTCGTCCAAACTTCAGGGGGCTGACCAAGCCTTGCTCGCAAAATCCGTGAAAACCATCGTCGAGCAGGTGGAAGCCATGAAACGATTGGTCAATGAGTTTCGCGACTATGCACGCCTACCGGCGGCTGACCTCGAAGCGCTGGATTTGAACGTGTTGGTTCAGGATGTGCTCCATCTTTACGAAGCAGGTGACAGCCATGTGCCTGTGGTTGCCGTACTTGATTCTTCGTGTCCCACTATTCGGGGCGATGCGCAGCAGTTGCGCCAGGTACTGCACAACCTGATACAAAACGCTCAGGATTCGACCGAACAAACGCTTCAATCGGGTTTACCGGGAAAATCGCTGGGTGTGCAATTGACCACTGTGTACAGTTCAGAAACAGGGCGGGTACACCTCACAGTATCGGACGAGGGGGCTGGGTTTCCCGCGCATATTCTGCAAAGAGCGTTCGAACCTTATGTAACAACTAAAGTGCGCGGCACAGGTTTGGGCCTCGCCGTCGTGAAGAAAATAGCAGATGAACACGGGGCGGCCATCACGCTTGCCAACCGCGAAATTGGCGGACGAATATGCGGTGCGCAAGTGTCGTTATCATTCGCGACATAACTAGCAGCCGCGACGTGAGGTCGTAGCGCAGCAGAATCAAGGTATTTTTAAATGGCAAACTTATTGGTGGTCGACGACGAGCTCGGTATTCGGCATCTTCTTTCGGAGATTCTGAATGACGAAGGCCACAGCGTCGACTTGGCAGAAAACGCCACTCAAGCGCGTATTGCGCGCAACGCCAACAATTACGATCTGGTGTTGCTGGACATCTGGATGCCAGATACCGACGGCGTGTCGCTGCTCAAAGAATGGGCCGCCACCGGCTTGCTGACCATGCCAGTCATCATGATGAGCGGTCACGCGACGATCGATACGGCGGTCGATGCCACGCGCATCGGCGCTTTCGCTTTTCTGGAAAAACCGATCACCTTGCAAAAGCTGCTCAAGGCCGTTGAGCAAGGCTTGGCACGCCATGCTGCGCAGACGGCCCCTGCCGCCACGGTTGCTCCAGTCATTGCGGCTACGGCGCCGGCACCTAGTGCTGACTGCGCTGTGCCACAGTTTGCCGTCACCATGGAGGTGGATCCTGGTCCGCACGCGCACCAGGGCTTTGATCTGGACCGGCCGCTGCGCGAGGCGCGCGACGGGTTTGAAAAGGCATACTTTGAATTCCACTTGGCACGTGAGGGCGGTTCCATGACGCGGGTGGCAGAAAAAACGGGGCTGGAGCGCACCCACCTATATCGCAAGTTGCGCCAGCTGGGCGTGGACTTGGCGCGGGGAAAGCGCAATTAGTCTTCGGCAACATCCAAATGAGTCAGAATTCATGGCTATAATTTAAGGCTTAGGCCCGGTAGCTCAGTCGGTAGAGCAGAGGATTGAAAATCCTTGTGTCGGCGGTTCGATTCCGTCCCAGGCCACCAAATAACCCGTATGGGTAAGGAAGACCCCGCTATCGAATAAATAGCGGGGTTTTCTTTTTTGGTCGGTGTAGCCACGGTGTAGCCGTTGGAGCACTTGCTTCTTGTCGTGCAAGGGTCCTGTGTGCGTACAGGACCAAAAAAGTTTAGACCAGCGCTGCTTTGATCCACCGTCCATCATGCGGTGGCACCGGCTTCTGCCTGGAACTTCTTCGCCTGGCTTCGCATGCCGTCGGTAATAGGCGTCCAGATGCGGTCCGGGAAGGCTTCTGGCAATCGTGCTTCGACGGCATCGAGGGCCACGTCAATCTGCGCGACAAGGCCCAGCATCGCCTCCCACACGGCCGGTCCACCGTTCTTCATGGCCAAGTTGTGCCAGTGGCGGGTGCGGATGCCATAGATGTCGTAGTGCGTGTTTTTCGACCGCAGCGCCATGGCCAGGCGCACGTCGCGCAGGTGCCGTTGTCCACGCCCCTTCCCGACATACGGCCAGACCGACAGCACGTCGTACAACGGCGTCATTTCGTAGGTGTTGCCCTGCCGAAGGAAGATCGAGAAGTTCTTGGCATGCCCATCCGGCGCTGCCATCAGCCAGAAGGCCAACTGGGCTAGTTGGAAGGCCATGCGGTCCGTGGCGGCGTCCGCGCTGCCAGCCAGCAGCGACAGGCCCGCAGCCATGGATGGACCGCCGTCGTCTTCGTATTTCAGTCGCGGGGGCAGGCCAAGTGCCTGGCAGAAATCCTCCTGAGGCAGGCGGGCAATCCATTTGCCATCGTCCCTCCATTCCCGGTCGAAACGCTCCACGATCAGTGCGTGTTGGTCTTCGAAGCTGGCCATTTCGGTGTGGGCCATGGGCAGGCCAAGTGCGTCGATGATCTGGGCGCACAGCCACTCGTTTTCCACGGAGTCGAACATCTCCACCCGGCTCACGTTCGCAATCACCCCGAGCGGAAGCTTGAAGATATGGGTGCTCGGGGTTGCGCCGAGCGGGCGGCACCATTGGCCGCCCACCTGTGTGAAAGCGGTTTTTTCCTGCGCTCCGGCGAGCGAAATACGGAATACCGGAGCCTCGTCGCCAGGGCGCATGTACGGATCGGCGGGCACCGCGTGCAGGGCTTGCGCGACTTCCTCCTCGGTCAGCGCTTGGCACTCGACACGATCCCATCCTTCGGGTGCTGTGCCTTCGGGTAGCAACTGCACGGCGCCGACGCAATCGCGGCCGATGGCCTCCAGCAAGGAGAAGGCGTCCAGCGTTCGGGTCTTGAAGCGCCGTCCGATGCGCTCGCGGATGCGATCGTTGTCAGGCAGCAGATTGTCGAAGTAGTTGGCGACGACCTCGCCCTTGATTTCCAAGGCGCGGGTGATCGGCAGCGACAGTGACAGTGGCCGCGACTTTTCGGATTCCAGCCAAGACGGCGCGTACGTGAAGCGGTGGGTGCTGCGGGTGACCTGCCAGGTTCCGACCCATTCGCCGTTCATCCAGGCATTGAGTGCGGCCATTACCAAGAGCCCTTCTTGGGGCGGATGATGAAGTTACGCCGCGATGTGGGTGTGACGTCCCTCTGTGGGTTGGCGTCCCGGAGCGCCTCGGCGTCGCTGCGGCTAACGAGAGCAGACTTCGGCGGGTACCTGCCTGCGCCGGTCAATGGCTGTACGCGCCGCTGGCCAGCGACAGGCGTCTTGGCATCAAGGCGAGGTACGGACTTCTTCTTTTTGGTGGTCTCTGGTACTGGGGATGCAGACGACTTCCCTCCGCCAGAAACCCGGTCCGCTGCGCCGTTGGCGTC
>JBQMQB010000027.1:9636-14256 GCA_052172715.1 Giesbergeria sp.
GGCGTCATCGTCGCGTAGCAACATCGATGCGCGCAGTGCGGACAGCACTTTCATCAGTTGGTCAACGCTGACGACGCCGGGGTTGTTTTCGATTTCCGCGATCCGGGCCTGTCCTACTCCCAGCAACTGGCCGAGGGCGGCTTGCGTCAGGCCGCGCTCCTTTCGCAGCGCCCGCAGGTGCTCACGAAGTTGGCTCGAAAAGTGGACAGGGAAGTTCATGCGGCGGATGTATTACGGCCAATATACATGCTATGACCAATGAATTCAATGTACTGGCTTTGGTGTATGTCATGTAAAAACGTACCAAGACCAATATTGACGCAGCCATCGTGACGTCATTGGGCGTAGCCATGCGTGCTTCAGGAGTGCCACCATTGCGCCTGAGCACGGTGGTTCGATTCCACATGCTCCTTCGGACAGTCTGGTGTACCCAACGGTGTACCCAGAGAACTGGAAGAATGGGAAAAAGCAAGTGTTGGCGCGGGTTCGAGGGACTTTTTAGAACCAGTCCCAGTCCACCAGTGTTCATGCGCCCCAGCGCCCGAACGGGTTCTGGGGCGTTTCTCAGTCGGCGCCAGGTGCCTACGATGCAGTGCGACTACGAGCGCTCCAATCGGTGGAAGTGCTTCGTACATCTGAAGAATGGCACGGCGTTTTCGCGGCAGCCTGCTTCAACGCCTGGACGAGGCGCCAGCCCCTGCCAATGGGGCATGCTTCGACAGCCGCCGCGCGCTGGTACTGGACACCCATGTCGTGCTCGATCTGCTGGCGTTCTGCTGCCCTCCCACGTTGAATGGCCGTGAGCGGCCGCGGATCGTTTGGCCTCAGTTCAGTCAGGAAAGTTGAACGTGGCGGCGGCGTGCAATTGCCAAGCTCCGCCCTCCTTGAATTCGAGTACGTGGGAGTGGTGTTGCAGCACCGAATGCCGGTGCGCAATGCTCACCAAAGTGACACCGCTTTCCCTCAGCCGCTGATAGAGCGATGTCTCGTTGGCGCTGTCTAGCGCGCTGGTGGCTTCGTCCAGAATCACCATGCTTGGTTTTCGGGCCAGCACCCGCGCAAACGCCAACCGTTGCTGCTCGCCGGTGGAGAGCAATTTTTCCCAATCGTGCGACGTTTCCAAGCCACCGACCCGCTCGGCGAGCGTTTCGAGGTGCACCTCCTGGAGCAGCTCCAGCAGCCGTTCGTCCGCGAGATCGGTCGTGGTTGACGGGTAGATGATCTGGCTGCGCAGCGTGCCGCTTTGCATGTAGGGGCGTTGCGGCAGGAAGAACATGTCTTCGATGGGCGGGTGCTGTACCACGCCGCTTCCACTGTTCCACAAGCCAGCAATGGCGCGCAGCAGCGAACTCTTGCCGCAGCCGCTCGGACCGGTGATGAGCAGCGCCTCGCCCGGCGCGAGTTGCAGCGACAGGTCTTGCAGCAACATACGCCGAAAATCTGGCGTGTACAGCGTGAGGCCCTCGATGGCCAAGGTATCACCGGCACGCCTCTCAATCGTCGGCGAAGGGTCCGCTTTCACGACGGCAGCAGCCCCCTCGATCGCGGGTGGCTCGGCCCAGGGCGCCGGTGCGGCGGGGGTTCTCAGCACCACTTGCGAGAGCGCGTGCAGCCGGTCGATGCCCGCGACGAAGCGACTCAGGCTCTCGAAGTTGTCCACGATGAGCGAGACGGCGGCCAGCACGGCGGTGAAGGCACCCGCGGCCTGCACTGCGCGCCCGACTTCCATTTCGCCCGCCAGCACGGCACCGGCCAGCGCGACGCTGGGCACCACTAGGGTCAGTTGACTGAAGGCGCGCTGAAACAGGTTCAGCGAGCGTTGCTTCTTGATCATGCGGGCGAAGTTGCTGAACGCTGCGTCAAAGCGCAGATTGAGCTGAGCGCGCTCTTGTGCTTCTCCGCGGTAGAACGCAATCGACTCGGCGTTTTCGCGCAGCCGCATCAGGCTAAAACGAAAATCGGCCTCACGGCGCAACTGCCAAAAGTTCATGCGGATGAGGGGCGTACCGAACAGGTACAGGGCGCCGAACGTTCCGAGAAAGGCGTAAGCCGCCAGGATGGCAACCAGGGTGTGCGAAATGGACCAGAGCACCGCGCTGAAAGCGACGAGCTGCATCAGGGAGCCAATGAAGATTAGCAAAAAGTGTGTCGAGCGACCGGTGAAGGTGTTGATGTCTTCGCTGATACGCTGGTCCGGGTTGTCGATTTCGCCGCGCGCGCCAATTTCGTAGTACTTGCGTTCGCCCAAGTAGCCATCCAGAAAGCGCGACGTGAGCCAGCGCCTCCAGTAGTTCGAGAACGCATCGCGCATGTAATAGTAGAAGGCGTACACCGGCACGGCGAAGGCCAGCACGTACAGCGTGGTGCGTACGGCCGCCCAGAAACGGTCTGCATCTCTACCCGCCAGCGCCGACGTAATTTCCCCGCTTTTGTCGACCAGCATCACCGCCAGCTGCGTCTCGAAGACCATCAGCGCAATCAGCAAAGCCATGAGCCCCCACGCCGTGCGCTTCTTGTCGCCCTGCCAATACGGCTTGGCGACGCTCATGAACTGCTTCCACGCGGCAAGCGACAAAGTCGGGGCGCGCCTGCGCCGGGATTTCTTCGGCTTCAATGGCGTGTCTGCGCCAAGGCCGTCTTGGGAATCGTCAGGAAGAACTGCAGTGGATGCTGGTGTGGGCATGAAAGTTTGCGGGTACGCGGAGCGAAGAGGGCATCCGGCCGCAAGCGTAGGGCCGGCGCCATTGCCGCGCTGTCAGCCAACACCCGCAGCCGTGTAGGGGGCCGCGCCGACACGCAAAAATGCATGCCAGGGGTGGAAAGCTGAATCGTTCAGCTGGCCGCGAAGCCCCGCATCTTCGCAAATTCGTGAAAGGGTGCGCGCGGCGTGCGCAGTTGGTTGATCGCAGCCGACTCGTCGGCGTAGCCGAGGGCGATGCCAGCAAACAGTGTTTGCTCTGCCTCCAGCTCCAAAAAAACCTTCACCGGCTCAGAGTAGAAAGCCCAGTACCCCTGCGGACAAGCTGCCAGGCCTGCCTCCACCGCCAGCAGCATCAGGTTCTGCAGATAGCAGCCCAGATCAGCCCATTGGGGCGGCCCCATGCGCCGGTCGATGCATAAAAAGATGCCGACGGGTGCGCCGAAGAACTGCGCATTCTTCGCCATTTGGCGCAGGCGGGCCGGTTTGTCGGCGCGAGGGATTCCAATGGCGGCGTAAAGCTGCTCGCCGTTTTCAAAGCGGCGCGAGCGATAGGGCTCCCAGAGATGCGGTGGATAGACCGCGTATTCCGGCGAGAGCTGTGGCGGCGCAGCAGCCACCAGTGCCAGAAGTTCGGCGAGCGGTGCGCCAGTGAGCGCGTGCACGCACCACGGTTGCAGGTTGCCGCCCGAAGGCGCGCGGGCGGCAGCCGCCAGAATGCCGCGCACGGTGTCGGTGGGTGGTGCCTCGGGGCGAAAGGCACGCACCGACATGCGCCGGGCAATGGCGTCTGAAACCTTCATGGGCGCTGCGGCGCCGTGCTGGCGCCGGGGGCCAGATGCACAGGGCGCTGCGCTGCGGTGTTCACGGCAAGCTGGAACACATCGGGCCGGGCGTAGTGGCCCACGGGGTCGAAATCCATTTGCGCGCGCGGAATATCGCCCAAGTCAATTTCAGCCGTCAGCAGCACATCTTCCCCGTACACCGGGCCGGCAAGGATTTTGCCCAGCGGGCCCACGATGCAGCTGCCGCCGCGCATCAAGAGGGTGTCGTCGGCCTCGGGCAGGCGGTTGTGCATGGCGTCCATGGGGAAGTCCGTCCGCCGCAAATGCTGGCAACTGGAGAGCACGAAGCAGCGGCCTTCCATCGCGATGTGCTGCATGCTGGAAATCCAGCTGTCGCGGTCGTCCGCCGTGGGCGCACAGTAGAGCGCCACGCGCTGCTGGTACATGGCCATGCGCATGGCCGGCATGTAGTTTTCCCAGCAGATGACTGCGCCGAGCTTGCCGTAGGGCGTGTCGATGGCCTTGAGTGTCGAGCCATCGCCATAGCCCCACACCAGGCGTTCGAGCGCCGTGGGCATGAGCTTTCGGTGGTGGCCCAGTACGCTGCCGTGGCCCTTTTCGTCCGCGCCGAGGTACACCGCCGTGCAGTACAGCGTGCCGCCATCGCGCTCGATGGTGCCGATGCACACCGTAAGCTTGCATTCGGCGGCAGTCTGGGCGAGCTGCGCAAGTTCCGGGCCGTCCAGCGTGACGGCGGCATCGAAATACTTTTTGAAATCCTCGCGCCCCTCGGGCGTGCGGCCGCCGATGAAGATGTGGAAATCCGCACCTTTGGGGTAGCCGCCGAGGAAGGCCTCGGGAAACACCAGCACCTGTGCGCCTTGCGCGGCAGCCTCCACCATCAAGGCCTGTGCCTTGGCGACAGTGGCAGCAGTGTCAAACATCACGGTGGCGCACTGGGCGACGGCGGCGGTCAGCTTCATTGGGGACTCCTGGGCTGTGGCGGTGGTGGATGCCTGCCAGTGTGCCGCAGGGCGCCGTGGCCCGTCTGTCGCATGCGCTCAGTGCCGCGTGGGCAGGTAGCGGCCTGGGCACGCAGGAAAGCGGGGTAATCGGTCACGAAGCGAATGGGTCAAT
>JBQMQB010000028.1:0-2613 GCA_052172715.1 Giesbergeria sp.
TTGACATGGTGGGGGTCGTTGGTTCGAGTCCAATCGCGCCTACCAGAAATGGTACCGAAACAAGGGGTCTGCAGATATGCAGACCCCTTTTTCATTGGGCAGCATGCCATTCACGTGTGTTGATTCCCGAAATGGGCCAGTAGAGAGAGAAGCATGTTCCACCAAACGCCTGCTCAGGGTAATCCTGCGCAGGCGAAGCGGGGGGTGTGCCTAAAATCTGCTGCACTGCAACAGTTGGCCGGCGCGCCAAGGAATTTCGAACATGCCCGATCAAACGACGCCCCCTGCGGCCAAATCCTCGGTTCGGGTCATCAAAAAGTACCCCAACCGCCGTCTGTACGACACCGACACCTCCACCTACATCACGCTGGCGCAAGTCAAGCAGTTGGTGATGGCGCGCGAGTCTGTGGTTGTGCGTGATGCCAAGTCGGGTGAGGACATCACGCGCAGCATCTTTCTGCAGATCATTCTTGAAGAAGAAGCGGGCGGGCGCCCCATGTTCACCGAGGCGGCGCTGGCCAACATCATCCGCTTCTACGGCGATGCCATGCAGGGCTTTATGGGCAGTTACCTGGAGAAGAACGTGCAGGCGTTTACCGACATTCAGTCCAAGCTGGCTGAGCAGACGCATGGCATGACACCCGAGGCCTGGACCCAGTTCATGGGAGGGCAGGCGCCCATAGTGCCGGGCTTGATGGGCAACTACGCCGAGCAGTCGCGCACGCTGTTTTCCCAGATGCAAGAGCAGATGCAAAAGCAGACCGAGCAGATGCTGGGAGCCATGGGCCTGAAGCGCTAACGCAGCGAGTCGGCGTTGCGGGGACAATAGGGGGATGAACGATGTTGTTTCCCCACCCAAAATTCCCAAAATCGGCTTTGCCAGCCTGGGCTGCCCCAAAAATCTGACCGACTCCGAACTGATCCTCACGCAATTGAGCGCGGAGGGCTACGAGACGGCCAAGACTTTCGAAGGCGCTGACCTGGTGATCGTCAACACCTGCGGCTTCATTGACGATGCGGTGCGCGAGAGCCTCAACACCATTGGCGAAGCGCTGGCCGAAAACGGCAAGGTGATCGTCACCGGCTGCCTGGGCGCGCGCCAAGGCGAGAGCGGCGGTAACTTTGTGCAGCAGATGCACCCCAGCGTGTTGGCCGTCACTGGCCCTCAGGCCACGCAAGACGTGATGGACGCGGTGCACCGCAACCTGCCCAAGCCGCACGATCCGTTTGTGGACCTGGTGCCCGGCGCCTTTGGCGTCGCCGGCATCAAGCTCACACCACGCCACTATGCCTATCTGAAAATCAGCGAAGGCTGCAACCACCGCTGCACCTTCTGCATCATCCCGTCCATGCGCGGCGACCTGGTCTCGCGCCCCATCGGTGATGTGCTGAAGGAGGCCAAGGCACTGTTTGCCGGCGGCGTGAAAGAGCTGCTGATCATCAGCCAGGACACCTCGGCCTACGGCGTGGACGTAAAGTACCGCACGGGCTTCTGGGATGGCCAGCCGGTCAAAACGCGCCTGCTGGAACTGGTGCAAAAGCTGGGCGAAATCGCCGAGCCCTACGGCGCCTGGGTGCGCTTGCACTATGTGTACCCCTACCCAAGCGTGGACGAGATCATCCCGCTGATGGCCACTGGCAAGGTGCTGCCCTACCTGGATGTGCCGTTCCAGCACAGCCACCCCGACGTGCTCAAGCGCATGAAGCGCCCGGCCAGTGGTGAGAAGAACCTCGAACGCATCGAGCGCTGGCGCGCCGCCTGCCCGGAAATCGTCATCCGCAGCACCTTTATTGCCGGTTTCCCCGGTGAGACGGAAGAAGAATTCCAGCACCTGCTTGACTTCCTGCGCGAAGCGCAAATTGACCGTGCCGGTTGCTTCGCCTACAGCGACGTCACGGGCGCCGCCGCCAATGAGCTGCCGGGCATGCTGCCGATCGAGCTGCGCGAGGAGCGCCGGGCTCGCTTCATGGCGGTCGCGGAAGAGGTGTCGATTGCCAAGCTATCTCGCCGCGTCGGCGCCACCATGCAGGTGCTTATCGACCATGCACCCGCCATGGGGCGCAAGGGCGGCGTGGGCCGCAGCTATGCCGACGCACCCGAAATTGATGGTGTGGTGCACCTGCTGCCACCCGAAAAGATCAGCAAGCAGCTCAAGGTGGGCGAATTTACCCGAGCGCGCATCGTCGGTGTGCAGGGGCACGATTTGGTGGCGCAGCCTATTTGATGCTCCTGAAAGCAGAGCTGGTAGCGCTTGTCTCCATTGACTATTTATATGTAAACACATTGAAATTCAATAAGATCAAGCGCTCTAAGCTCATTTTTCGATAGCTAAGCAGGCCCGGCAAAAGGCTTCTCGAGGGAGGCCATTTTTGTTGCAGTCGCCGTTGTGGGCCTTCGTACCAAAGTACCACTGCTTGCCTTTCTGGCTCGAGTGCATCTTCGGGTCGCGCTACTTTGCTTTGTTCTTCGTGGAGCTGGGCGCCGGTATCAGCGTGGCGTCTACTGCGCTGCCCGCCTTGAGCAGCAGCCCCCGCGCGCTGAGCAGTTCGTTGACTGATTGTAGTATCTGCTCAGCCAGCTTGTGTTTTTCCAATCGATGGCGGAACCGCAAT
>JBQMQB010000028.1:2713-14214 GCA_052172715.1 Giesbergeria sp.
CGATGAGCTCGATCAGCGTTGCCCACGGAACCACCCGTTCCATCTGCGCCAGAAATTCCTGCTTGCGGGTTCTTTTGACGCTCAGGTTCAGATCAAGGCTGCATTGTTTCATGGGTTGTGAGGATGCCTTGGCAGGCTGACTGCTACCAGACAATCGGGGAGGTTTTGCAGATGTCCCTAAAGCTTCTCCTGCATCGCGCAGAGGTTCCGGCATCCTCCGTCAATTTTCGCTTATGCTTTTTACGCCTCGCCACCGCAGGCGGGCCACACCCGGCCACTCACACAAGGAATAACGTCATGGGTCTTATTCAGGCAACGGTTGGTTCAATTGGCGGAATGCTTGCCGATCAGTGGAAGGATTTTTACACGGTGCCCGACGGGCTGCCCGCCACGGCGGCGCTGTTCGCTGCGGTGCCGCGTGGCACGAATGCCGGGCGGGGCTCGAACACCAAGGCGTCCTCGAACATCATCACCAACGGCTCCAAGATCGTCGTGCCTGAGGGTTACGGCCTGCTGCTGTTCCAGGACGGGGCCATCACCGGTTTTGCCACCGAGCCCGGTGGCTATGAGTGGAATTCTGCCGATCTTCAGTCGAAGTCGATCTTCACCGGGGGCGGTTTTGTTGAATCGATGGTCAAGCAAAGCTGGGAGCGCTTCAAGTTTGGCGGCCAGCCGGGCTCACAGCAGTCTGCGTTCTTTGTGTCGCTCAAGGAGCTGCCCGACAACCGTTTCGGCACGCAGTCCGACATTTACTGGGACGACCGCTACCTCAATGCGCAGGTGGGCGCCATCACGCGCGGCAGCTACACTTTGAAAATTGTCGACCCGATCCTGTTCGTCAAGAGCTTTGTTCCGGCGACCTACCTGCAGCCCGGGCATGTTTTTGATTTCACCGACCTCGACAACGCAGCGGCCAGCCAACTCTTCAACGAGGTGGTGGGTTCGCTCGCACCGGCGTTCAGCCTGTACACCAACGACCCCGAAAAGGGCAACCGCATCACCAAGATCCAGCAGGACTCGGTCGGTTTTGCCAAGAGCCTGTCCGATGCGGTGGAGAGCGCCTACCAGTGGAAGTCTGATCGCGGCCTGGCCATCGTCAAGACTGCCATCATCTCCATTGAGTACGACGCCCAAACCAAGGAACTGCTCAAAACCGTGCAACGCGCCGATGCGCTGCTGGGTGCGCGCGGCAACTCCAACCTGCAGGCTTCGGTCGCAGCGGGCATGCAATCGGCCGGCGAGAACGCGGGCCCCGGCGGCATCTTTGGGATGGGCATGGCAGCGGGCGTGGCAGGTATTGGCGGGCTCCAGCAGCCCGTGGCCGCTGCGGCTGCACCGGCACCGGCAGCTGCGTCGGCCGACGACCCGATTGCCCGGCTCACCAAGGCCAAGCAGATGCTCGACGCCGGCCTCATCACGCAAGCCGATTACGACGCGGTGAAGACCAAGGCGCTGGGTCTGTAGTCGCACATGACACAGCCCACGCCTGTGCTGCCTACCGGGCCGGGGTCGCCGCAGGACGTGCCGCCCGCACCGGGGCAATTCCCGATAGACCCGGCGACGCTGCCTGCGTCCATCCGCGATGAATTGCAGGCGCCCGGTCCTGCGGTGATCGACACCTCAGCCAGCGAACTGCGCGATGGCGTGAACCGCTGTCCGAAGTGCGGTTCTACCGAGGTGCGGCTGCGCCCGGGCTCCGACAAGCTGATCTGCATGTTCTGCCGCCATGAGTGGGTGGGCGCGCGGGTCGAGGAGGAATTCGGTCTCGGCGAGGGCCTTGACGATCTGCAGGGAACGGTCATTGCCTCCGGCGCCAAGGACATCAAGGCCGATGCTGCCAGCCTGCGCACTTTCAAGTGCGGCGGCTGCGGCGCAGAGGTGGTGGTGAATACCGAAACCGCGATGACCGCGCGTTGCCATTGGTGCCGCCACGTGCTGGGTGTCAATGAGCAGATCGACAACGGTGCGGTGCCCGATGCCGTGTTGCCTTTTCACATCAAGAAGGACGACGCGGTCGCGCGCATCCGCCAGTTTGTGGGCAAGCGCCAGATGTTTGCGCTCAAAGCCTTCAAGGAAGAGTTTTCTCCCGAAAACGTACTTGGCGTGTACCTGCCCTACATGGTGGTGGACGCAAAAGCCAGTGCGGACGTCGCCGGGTTTGGCGAGGTGGAAACCCGCCGCTACACCCGTGGCGAGGGCAAGGACCAGAAGACTTTTTACGACGCCGATGTGTACCAGCTGCAGCGGCATGTGGACTTCACGGTAGACGACCTGACGATGGAGTCCAGTGGCCAGCGCGGCAACCTGGACACAAAAACCAACACCAACAACATCATCAACACCATCCTGCCCTTTGACACCAAAAACGCGGTGAAGTGGAACGCTTCGTACCTTGCTGGCTACACCTCGGAGAAGCGCGACCGCGATGTCGAGCATTTGCATCCGAAGCTGGAAGACCAGCTGCTTTCCATTGCGCGTGCGCAGGTGCAGTCGGCGGTGCAGAAATATGGCCGTGGCGTGCGCTGGGAGCAGGAGCGCATCGACGTGCATGGCACGCGCTGGGTGGCGATGTATTTGCCGGTGTGGCTGTATTCGTACCACCAGCCGGGCAGCAATGGCGGCATGCTGCACTACATCGCGGTGAACGGGCGCACGGGCGAGACCATGGGCAGCGTGCCGGTGCAGCAGTGGAAGCTCATCACTGCCGCGCTCACCGTGGGCACGTTTGTCGAAGCGCTGGCACTCTGGTTTGTGGGGAGGTGACCATGGACAACGATGGCATTCTTTTTCTTCTGGCTCTAGGCCCGGCGAGCGCTGCGGGGCTGTACTGGATGTTGTACCGCTACTACCGCAATACCGACAAATCGCACCACTTCGAAATGGAGACCGAGATCAAGGCGCAGCCGATCACGGGCGCTGGCGAGGACGTGAAGATCGGCAACAACAATGGCACGCAAGAGACGCAGATTCGCGGCAACAACGTAGCCGACTACCGCAAGCGCGTGCAACGTCAATAGCCGTACACAGTCCGCAAACCCACAAAAAAGGCTTCCCGATGGAAGCCTTTTTGCTGTGCGAAACACGGTTACACGCGCTTGCGGTACTCGCCCGTGCGGGTGTCGATTTCAATCTTGTCGCCTTGCGCAACGAAAAGCGGCACCGGCACTTCGAAGCCCGTGGCGATCTTGGCAGGCTTGAGCACCTTGCCGGATGTGTCGCCCTTGACGGCGGGCTCAGTCCAGGTGATTTCGCGCTCGACGCCGGTGGGCAGTTCGACCGAAATGGCCTTGCCGTCGTAGAACACCACTTCGGCGGTCATGCCGTCTTCCAGGTAGTTCAGGGAGTCGCCCATATTTTCGGATTCAACTTCGTACTGGTTGTACTCGGGGTCCATCCAGACGTACATGGGGTCGGCGAAGTAGGTATAGGTGCAGTCCTTCTTTTCGAGAATGACCTGGTCCATCTTGTCGTCGGCCTTGAAGACGACTTCGGTGCCGAAGTTGCCAATCAGGCTCTTGAGCTTCATGCGCACGGTGGCCGAGTTGCGGCCGCCACGCGAGTACTCGGCCTTAAGGACAACCATGGGGTCCTTGCCGTGCATGATGACGTTGCCGGCGCGGATTTCTTGAGCGATTTTCATAGCGGTTTGCTGGGTTGGGCCGCTCAATGCGAAGGGGCGGCTTGCCTGAAAAGGCGAGCGTGCCGAAGCATGTTCCGCGGCGGGGAATGCGCGGCGCCGGAGCAAAAACGCGGCCGGCCCGATGCGCAAAGCCTTAGATTTTAGCGTTTTGCCGCGCAAAACCCCAGCAGCTGGCTCAACAAATCGTTTTGCTGCAAAAGCTTGGCGCGTGCAGCGTGCACGCAATCGCTCCATTCTTGCAGCACGGCAGCCGTCACCAGGGGCAACGGACCCTCCGCCAGACCGTTCCACACGGCGTGGAAGCGGCGCAGAGTTTCCGGTGCTTGGAGCCAGTCGAGAAAGGCATGCAGCTTGGGGCCATGCGCCCCATCGTCCTGGGGGTAGATGTGCCAGACGAAGGGTTTGCCCGCCCACAACGCGCGCACGAGCGAGTCTTCACCGCGCACAAAATTCAGGTCACAGGCCCAGAGCAGCCCGTCGTAGCTTGCCTGGGAGAAGGATGAAATATTCAAAATTGATAGCTTCGAACGCTTGATGGATAAGCTATTTTGGCTATTTCCATCTGATTTTTCACCTTTTGCAGCACGAACTGCTTCCTGCGCGCGGCCGGGCGTTACCAGCAATTTTGTAGGTTGGGGCAGGTCGCCGTCACATTGCCGCAGCCAGTCCCCCATAGCGGGCGGCTCGTAGCAAAAGAGCGACACCCAGCGCGCGCCCTTGTTGGCCGCTGCACCCAGCTCTGTGGCGCGCCAGGCGATCGGGTCGAGCGCCTGCTGGCCCTGCAGGATGTTCTTCTCGCGCAGCAGACCGCCCGTACCTTCGGTAAAACCCGGGTAGAAAAACCACTTGGTCCAGCCAGCAGCCGGGCCATGCTGCACCGGGCTGGGTAGGCCGTGGTGGCGCGCCACCCAAGATTCGGCAGACAGGTATTCGAGGTTGATCCAGACAGGTTTTGTTGCTCCAGCGCTTACCCGGCTTGCGCTAGCAGCTATGAAATCAAGAGGGATGTCGCAGCCGAAGGCTTCAATGAGTACGTCGCTGGCAGCCTCGTGCTCTGCGGGCAGGCCGCCCCAGGCGCGCACCTGCACGCCCTCGGCGCCGCAGGGTGCCATCCAGGCGAGCGCCGATGCGTCGTCCACCCACAGGCGCACGCGTTGGCCGGCGGCGGCCAGCTGCGCCGCCAGGCGCCAGCACACGCCGATATCGCCGAAGTTGTCGACGACGCGGCAAAACACGTCCCACTGCCAGTGCGGCAAGGGGTCAGAGGGGAGGGCATTCATGCGCGAATTGTCCACAGCCGGCGTGGGTACCCGCTAAGGTTTGCACAATAGCGGCATGTCCGACGCGCATTCCGAAGAACTGCTGGCCCAGGTGGCCGCGCTGCCACCGCTGCCCGGCGTGTACCGCTATTTCGACGCCGAGGGTGCGTTGCTCTACGTGGGCAAGGCGCGCAACCTGAAAAAACGGGTGTCGAGCTACTTCACCAAAACCCACGGCGGCACGCGTATTGGTCACATGGTGGGGCGCATCGTGCGGCTGGAGACCACGGTGGTGCGCTCGGAGGCCGAAGCGTTGCTGCTCGAAAACAACCTCATCAAGTCGCTCCATCCCAAGTACAACATTCTGTTTCGGGACGACAAGAGCTATCCCTATCTGAAGATTACCGGCGTGGCAGCGAAAGACGGCACGGGCGACGACCCAAGCCAGCGCTTTCCCCGCCTGGCCTACTACCGCGGGAAGACGGACAAAAAGCACCGCTATTTCGGCCCCTACCCGAGCGGCTGGGCGGTGAAAGAAACCATCCTGCTGCTGCAAAAGGTGTTTCGTTTGCGCACCTGTGAAGACACGGTGTTTGCCAACCGCACGCGCCCCTGCCTGCTCTACCAAATCAAACGCTGCAGCGCACCCTGCGTGGGCCTGATTTCGCCCGAAGCCTATGCGGTGGATGTCGCCCGCGCCGAGGCGATGCTGCGCGGCGAAGCGCAGACGGTGATGGAGGATTTGCAGAAGAACATGCTGGCGCACGCCGAGCGGCTGGAGTTCGAGCAGGCCGCTGACCTGCGCAACCAGATCACCGCACTCTCACGCGTGCTGCACCAGCAGTCGGTGGAGACGACGAACGACAAGGACGTCGACATCCTCGCCGTGCGCGTGGAGGGCGGGCGCGCCTGCGTCAACCTGGCCATGGTGCGCGGCGGCCGGCACTTGGGCGACCGCGCTTACTTTCCCGTGCATGTGGACGACGCTGCGGCGCTGCAGGAAGCACGCCAACGGGCGCACGAAGCAGAGCAGGGCAGTGACGAAGATGCGAGCCCCGCCTTGCCCGTCGAAGCGCTGGTGCTGCAGGCCTTTATTGCCCAGCATTACCTGGATGTGCCGGTGCCGCCGGTGCTCGTCACCAGCGAGCCGGTAGACCGCGCGCTGCTCGATGCGCTGGGTACGCAGGCAGGCGTGCGCATCAGCGCTGTGCACCAGCCGCGCGAGCAGCGCCGCGCCTGGCTGGATATGGCGCAGAACAACGCCCAACTGCAGCTAGCACGCCTGCTTGCCGAAGAAGGCTCGCAGCAAGCGCGCACCCGTGCGCTGGCCCAGGCATTGGATCTGGCGCAGGACGACCTGAACCAACTGCGCATCGAGTGCTTCGACATCTCGCACACGGCAGGGGAATCGACCCAGGCCTCGTGCGTCGTGTTCCACCACCACAAGATGCAAAGCGGCGACTACCGGCGTTTCAATATCGACGGCATCACGGGTGGTGACGACTACGCTGCCATGCGCCAGGTGCTGGAGCGCCGCTACAGCAAAGTGGCAGAAGCCCAGCGCGAGGCCGGTGGCGCTGAGTTGGCTCCTGGCAGCGCACGCTTGCCCGACCTGGTGCTGATCGACGGCGGCAAGGGCCAGGTTGGCGTGGCGCGCGAGGTGTTTACCGCGCTGGGCCTTGACATCTCACGCATCGTCGGCGTCGAGAAAGGTGAGGGGCGCAAGGTCGGCCTCGAAGAACTGGTCTTTGCCGACGGGCGTGAGAAGGTCTACCTCGGAAAAGACTCGGCCGCGCTGATGCTGGTGGCGCAGATTCGCGACGAAGCCCACCGCTTTGCCATCACCGGCATGCGTGCTGCCCGCGCTCGCGTGCGCACTGGGAGCAGCCGGTTGGAAGACATCGCCGGAGTGGGTCCGAAGAAGCGTGCCCGCCTGCTGCAGCGCTTTGGCGGAGTACGCGGCGTGGCAGAGGCCAGTGTGGCCGATTTGTGCACGGTGGACGGCATCTCGCCGGTACTTGCGCAGGAGATCTACCGAGCACTGCGCTAATGCGTAGTGCACACGTCACGCACGAATGGCGATTCGATACATTCGCGTGACACAATCAGCGCCATGTTCTGGACCATTCCCACCATGATGACCTGGACGCGTATCGTCGCGATACCGCTGATCGTGGGCGTGTTTTATCTGCCGCTCTCCACGGAGTCGCGCAACCTCATCGCAACGGTGATGTTTGTCGTGTTTGCCGCCACCGACTGGCTCGATGGTTTCCTGGCGCGGCGGCTGAACCAGACCTCGTCGTTTGGTGCCTTCCTTGACCCGGTGGCCGACAAATTTCTAGTCGCTGCATCGCTCTTGGTGCTGGTGCATCTGCAGCGCACCGACGTGTTCGTGGCACTCATCATCATTGGCCGCGAAATTGCCATCTCCGCCTTGCGCGAGTGGATGGCGCAGATCGGCGCCTCGCGCAGCGTCGCGGTGCACATGCTTGGCAAACTCAAGACCACGGCGCAGATGGTCGCCATCCCGTTTTTGCTGTACGACGGTCCGCTGCCTGCCGGGTTTGACTCGGGCGTCGTCGGCCTGTGGTTGATCTGGATTGCCGCGGTGCTCACGGTCTGGTCCATGGTGTACTACCTGCAAAAGGCCCTGCCAGAAATACGTGCGCGCGTGAAGTAAGAATTTAGGTAAAATAGGCCTGAAGCGCTTTGTTTATAAGCGCAAGCAGCTACTTTTTCAGGAGCACTCATGGTCGCACACCGCATCGCCGTAGTTGCCGGTGACGGCATAGGCAAAGAGGTCGTTCCTGAGGGGCTGCGTGTCCTCGAAGCCGCCGCCACACGGTTTGGCATCGACTTGCAGTTCGACCATTTCGATTTTTCCAGCTGGGACTATTTCGAGCGCCACGGCAAGATGCTCCCCGACGACTGGAAAGCACAAATTGGTGGCCACGACGCGATTTATTTTGGTGCCGTCGGTTGGCCAGAAAAAATCGCTGACCACATCTCACTCTGGGGCTCGCTGCTGATGTTCCGGCGCGAGTTCGACCAGTACGTAAATTTGCGACCAGCGCGCTTGATGCCCGGCGTGATTGCGCCGGTGGTGCGCCCCGACGGCAGCGCCCGCACGGCCGGTGAAATCGACATGATGATCGTGCGCGAGAACACCGAGGGCGAGTACTCCAGCATCGGTGGGCGTATGTTCGAGGGGACGGACCGCGAAATCGTGTTGCAAGAGACGGTCATGACGCGCCATGGTGTAGACCGGGTGTTGCGTTTTGCCTTTGAATTGGCGCGTTCCCGCCATAAAAAACACCTCACCAGCGCCACCAAATCCAACGGCATCGCCATCTCCATGCCGTACTGGGATGAGCGCGTCGCTGCCATGGCGCGCGAGTACCCGGACGTGCGCGTCGACAAGTTTCACATCGACATCCTCACAGCGCATTTTGTACAGCGTCCGGACGCGTTCGATGTGGTTGTGGCCAGCAACCTGTTTGGCGATATTTTGAGCGACCTTGGCCCCGCCTGCACCGGCACCATTGGCATCGCGCCCAGCGCCAACCTGAACCCTTCGCGCGTTCACCCTTCGTTGTTCGAGCCAGTGCACGGTTCGGCGCCAGACATCGCCGGGCGTGCCATTGCCAACCCCATCGGACAAATCTGGTGCGGCGCCTTGATGCTAGATTTTCTGGGCTACCGCGCGGCGCACGATGCGGTGTTGGTGGCGATCGAAACCGCCCTTGATCCACAAAGTGGTGGCCCTCGCACCCCCGATTTGCGAGGCAGCGCCAACACACAAGACGTGGGGCGAGCAATTGCACAACTGCTTTGATGCTGCTCGCCGATGTCAATACGGGATTTGCCCTGTGGCCTAAACGTAGCCGTGGACGGTCGACAGGCTTGGAAGCCGCCCGAATGCGACTAGAATCCGTGCTTCATGCGGGCCGCAAGCGGTCTGTATTGACACCGCGAATCCCGGTGGTTTTAATCTGATCATTGGCACAGCGTGAGCCCAATCTGTCTGTCTCGCCGCTCAGCAACATTGCCATGCCGCAGGAGCCAAGACGGACGATGGTCAGAGAACCAAGAGATATTCACCCCCAACATCCCCGAGAGGCACCTTGTGAATAAAACCGAACTGATCGAGCACATTGCGAACAACGCCGACCTGTCCAAAGCTGCTGCGGCGCGCGCACTAGAATCGACCATTGATGCAGTCAAGAAAACGTTGAAGAAGGGCGGTACGGTTTCGCTCGTCGGTTTTGGTACCTTCGCTGTGGGTAAACGTGCCGCGCGCACCGGTCGCAATCCGCGCACCGGCGCTGCGATTAAAATCAAGGCTGCTAAAGTTCCAAAGTTCCGTCCGGGCAAGGCGTTGAAAGACGCGTTGAACTGACATTCAGATCAAGGTGGGGTGCTTAGCTCAGTTGGCAGAGCGGCGCCTTTACACGGCGTAGGTCGGCGGTTCGAACCCGTCAGCACCCACCACTGATTCAAAGGCGAACACGAGTTCGCCTTTTCTTTTTTGTCATTGAAAGACTGGCCATGTTTGAATCCATCCGCAAGCACTCGAAAATTGCGATGCTCGTGATGTTCTTGCTGATCATTCCGTCGTTTGTGCTCGTCGGCATTGACTCCTCCTACTTCTCCGGTGGCAGCCCGGTGGTCGCGCGCGTGGATGGTCATGACATCACACAGGCCGAATGGGATCAGGCGCACCGCGTCGAATCCGACCGCCTCCGCAGCCAGCAGCCCGGCATTGATGGCGCGTTGCTCGATTCGCCGCAGGCGCGCTATGCCACTCTGGAGCGTCTGGTGCGCGACCGCGTCTTGCTGGTAGCAGCGAACAAAATGCATCTGCAACCCAGCAACGCCCGCCTCGCCAGTGCCTTGCAGGAGATCCCGCAGATCGCAGCGCTGCATCGACCGGACGGAAGTTTGGACGCCGAAGCCTACCGAAAACTGGTGGCCACGCAAGGTATGACTCCGGAGGGATTTGAGGCCTCCATGCGCCACGATCTGGCGGTCAGCCAAGTGCTCGGAGGCATTATGGCAACCAGCTTTGCCACCCCGGCGCAGGTGGACGTGACACTCGCTCCCATGTTCCAACAGCGGGAAATTCGGATTGCAAGTTTCCATCCCAAGGACTTTGTCTCGAAGGTCCAGGTGATCGACGCAGACCTGGAAAATTACTACAAAGCCCACGTCGACCAGTTCAAGCAAGCCGAACAAGCCAACGTTGAATATGTGGTGCTCGATCTGGATGCAGTGCGCTCTGGTATCGTTTTGGGCGAGGACGATCTCAAGACGTACTACAAGGAAAATGTCGCGAGTTGGGAAGAGCGCCGTGCCAGCCACATCCTGATTGCAGTGGACAAAGACGCGCCTGCTGTTGAACGTGCTGCTGCGAAAGAGCGTGCCGAAGCGATCTTGCAGCAGGTCCGCAAGGCACCGGAGTCATTTGCAGAAGTTGCCAAAAAGAATTCGCAAGATACGGGCTCTGCCAAGCAAGGCGGTGATCTTGGGTTCTTTGGTCGTCGCGCGATGGTCAAGCCTTTTGAAGATGCGGCGTACGCTCTGGACAAGAACGCCATCAGCGACGTGGTCGCGAGCGATTTCGGCTATCACATCATCAAGCTCGTCGACATCAAAGTGCCTAGCTTCGAAGAAAAGAGGGCCGATATCGAAAGCCAGCTCAAGCAGCAGCAGGCGCAGCGCAAATATGCCGAAGTCGCCGAAGTTTTCGCCAATACCGTCTATGAGCAGTCGGACAGTCTGCAACACGTGGTGGACAAGCTCAAGCTGAAACTGCACACCGCGACCGCCGTCACACGTACGCCTGCTGCTGGTAGCGAAGGTGCTTTGGCCAATGCCAAGCTGCTGGCGGCACTGTTTTCTTCCGATTCCGTGGAAAGCAAGCGAAACACTGAAGCTGTCGAAATCGGGCCGAGCCAATTGGCCTCTGCGCGGATCACGCAGTACTCGCCCGCGCGTACCCTGTCGTTTGAAGAAGCTCGGGAAAGAGTACGCAGCCTGTTCCTTGCCGGCAAGTCTGCCGAGCTTGCACGCGCTGCGGGAGAAGCCAAACGTGAGGAGTGGGCAAAGAACGCCGACGCAGCTAAGGGCTCGCTGACGACTGCGATGGTGGTTTCTCGCCAGAATCCAAACGACCAGCCTGCGACTCTTGTAGAGAAAGTCATGGGACAAGATCCATCCAAACTCCCGTCGTGGATTGGTGTCGATCTTGGTGCCGAGGGTTATGTGGTAGCCCAGGTCACGCGCATTGTTGAGGGCCCGCCTGTGCCTGAAAATGTGATGGCACAGCGACGCCAGCAGTACGTTCAATGGTGGACGAATGCCGAGGGGCTCGCGTACTACGAACTTCTCAAGAAACGTTTCAAGGCCCAAATTAAAGTACCACGACCAAGCCTCACACCGATCACCGAAAGTTGAGGCGGAGAAAATCTATCGTATAATATTGAGCTTAACGGTGGCTGTAGCTCAGTTGGTAGAGTCCAGGATTGTGATTCCTGTTGTCGTGGGTTCGAGCCCCATCAGCCACCCCAAGTAATTAAAAGAAACCCTGCTGTCTTTTTGAT
>JBQMQB010000029.1:0-12514 GCA_052172715.1 Giesbergeria sp.
CCGTCGCGGCGCAGCTCGAAGTGCAAGGTGTCGCACCAGTCGATCAGCATGAACACCGATTGCAGCAGGTGGTAGCCGTCGGGGCGCTTGCCGGTAACGTGCAGGAAAAGGTTCAGCTTGGCGGGAGCCGGAACGTCGTAGAGGCTTTGCATGCCACAGGCAGTTCAGCGGTCGAGCGCGATGCGCAGGCTGGCGCGGGGCAATGGCTGTGAGCGCACCGCCGTGAGGCGTCCCGTGCCGATCTGGATTAAATCTGCCTGCCAGCCTGCTACGGCAACTTCTTCACCGTGCAGCCAGGCGAACAGGGCTTCTACCGGGAGCGCACTGCCGAAGGTCTCAGTGAGCAGCGCGTCGAGTGAATCGGCGGTTCGGTTGCCGTTGGGTGATTGGATCGCAGCATTTCCCGGTGCCCAGTGCAGTGCGGCCAGTACCGTGCCCAGCGGGGTGCTGAGCGTCAAATCTCCACGTGCGGGGGTGCCTTCTAGGACAAACATGGCAGAAAAAGACTGCCCTGCATCGCCTTCCACTACCAGCGCCATACGACCGCTCCACACATTGGGCTTCTGCGCTTGTGGGCGCTCTGGGTAGGGCAGGGCGCAGCCCGCCAACAACAGTGCCAGAAGCACCATGTCGAACCAGCGTCGCCATGTTCGCCGGGTTACGAATGCAGTTTCGTCCATCAAAGCGCCACGCCCAGCCGCTTGAGTGTTTCAAGCAATGTGGGGTTCGTGGCGTTGCCGCGCACAGCTTCGCGCCAGACCGCGCGAGCGTGCTCACGATCGCCTGAGGCCCACAGCACTTCACCATAATGCGCGCCGATGTCTGGGTCCTTGCGGGCTGCGAAGGCACCTGCAAGCAGTTCGAGTGCGCGCGCCTGATTGCCCGAGCGAAATTCCACCCATGCCAGGCTGTCGATGATGAAGGGGTCACCCGGTGCCAAGCGCAGTGCCGTCTCCACCAGTTTGCGTGCTTCGCCGAGGTGAATGCCGCGTTCGGCAAAGGAATAACCCAGCGCGTTGTAGGCGTGGTGAAAGTCGGGTTTGCCGGCAATGAGCTTGCGCAGCAGTCGCTCCATGGTGTCTAAGTCGCCTGCCTTTTCGGCCAGCATCGCCTGGTCGTAGAGCAGATCGGCATCGTCGGGCGCCTGCTTGACCAGCTCGCTCTGCAGTGCATAGGCGTCCGCAAATTTTCCGTTGTCGCGCAGCAGTTGCACCTCGGCGGTGAGCTTGCGCCGTGCTTCTTCGGGCGAGCCATCGGGTAGACTTTGAATCAGGGCCCGTGCATGGGAAAGCTTGCCTTGGCGCGCCAGCAGCGAGGCGCGCCGAACTTGCACATCAAAGCGGGAGGCGCCGTCTTCAATACGTGCCAGCCAGCTTTCTGCCTCCTCCAGCCTGCCGCGTTTCTCTGCAATTTCCGATCGCAAAAGATAGATCTGCGCCGTTGCATCTTGCTGCTCGGCTGCGTTGGTTTGGCTCTCCGCGGCCTTGGTGTATTGCGTCAGCGACCCTTCGGCTGCATCCACTTCGCCGTTTTGCAGTTGCAGCGCCGCCAGGGCCATCCAGGGCTGGACGAGTTCGGGGTGCTCTTGCGTGACGGTTTCGACCTGAATTTGTGCGAGCGAATAGCGTTGGAGTTCGAGCAGCACGCGGGCGTAGGCCATACGCAACTGTGGCGAGCGCTTGCTTGCAAACGCCTTTTGCACCAGGGCGTCGGCTCCAGGAGCCTTGGCTTCGAGTAGGTCGAGCGCAATGACCGCCAGGTCGTCCGAATCTGGAGCGAGTGAGGCCACTTGCTGTGCAGACGCCAGGGCGCCAGCACGGTCGCCCGCTGCAAGCTGCATGCGCCCGCTGGCGACCAGGGCGGCGGGCGCCAGCGCTGGGTCGGTGTAGTAGGGCTTCAAGGCCTCGGATACCGTCGCTGCTGCTAGAGGCTTGTCGCTTGAGCGGCTGTACAGGGCGGGCAGCGACGGCACAAGAGCTTGCCTTTCCGTAGGGCTGGCAGTGCTCAGCAACTGCGTCAGCGGCGCTGCCGTATCGGCCGTGCGATTGAGCGCCAGCAATATCTGCAGCAGGTAGCGTTGGGCGGTGTGGGATGCGGGCCAAGCGGTTCCCCAGGCCCGTGCTGCTGCAAGTGCGGCTTCTCCCGAGTGCGATTGCAGTGCAATGTCCGTGGCTCGCTGGTAGAGGTTCTCATCTTGGCTGCGGCGCGCCGCCTCCATCAGGAGTGAATAGCCAGCCCCGGGGTCGCCTGAACGTACCGAAATTTCGCCTAGAAAGATCTCGTAGAAAAGCTCTGCGTCGAGTGCTGCGCTCTGCTCCGCAGCGACTGCCACGGGGGCTGCAAGGCTGGGTGCGTTGGGCGCCGCATTCTGAGCCAGCACGGCACCTGCTGTGAGGGACAGAGCCAGAAACTGGGCCGCCCGCAGGCGTGATAAAGAAGGCATCGGGCCATAATAATCCATGCGAGCGTTCCATTTGCTTCTGCCATTACATGCCTGAGCTGCCCGAAGTTGAAGTCACTCGGCGCAGCTTTGCTGACCGCATTGCAGGTGCACAGATTTTGGGTGCCGCGCTGGGAAAACCACTGCGCTGGCCGCTGGGTTGCACGGTCAACTCATTGGTAGGGCTGCGCGTGGTCAGCGTCGAGCGACGCGCCAAGTACCTGCTGCTGCGCCTGGACGAGGGGCTTTTGCTTTTGCATCTAGGCATGTCGGGCAGCCTGGGCTTCCACCAGAACTTGCCACCGCCAGGGCCGCACGACCATTTTGATTTGCGCACCGACCGTGGGTGCCTGCGCCTGCACGACCCGCGGCGTTTTGGCGCGGTGGTCTGGGCGCCTTCTGACGATGCGCCTGTGTTGCACAAGCTGCTCGGCCATCTGGGTGTGGAGCCGCTCTCGGATGCCTTTTCGTTGAGAGTTTTGCGTGCCGGGCTCAAAGCTAGCCGGGCCCCCATCAAGCAATTGCTGCTCTCGGGAAAGCTTGTGGTCGGGGTTGGCAACATCTACGCTTCGGAGGCGCTGTTTCGTGCCGGCATACGACCGACCACGTTGGCGGGGCGCATTGGGCCGCTGCGCGCTGCGCGCCTGCACGGGGCCATCCGGTCCGTACTGGAGCAGGCGATGGCCGCTGGCGGAAGCACTTTGCGGGATTTTCAATCGGCCGATGGCAGTGTGGGCCATTTTCAGCTTGTTGCAAATGTGTACGGCCGCGCGGGCGAGCCCTGTCATACTTGCGCGGCGCCAATAAAAATGGTGCGGCAGGGGCAGCGCAGTAGCTTTTATTGCCCTGTTTGCCAACGACCATGACGCAAGCACGCAACGCCACAGCGCATTAGTGTGCGCGATTTGGTCAATGCACTAATTTTGTTGTTACACACTCTCTTGTACCGACAAACAGAAAGCCACAGTGGGACCTTCTTTTAACGAGCAATTTGAGCAACACGACGCATGGCGGCGTGATTTTGCGGGCCGGCTAAGGCAGTTGGCCGAGTGGCTGTCGTCACATGATCTGATGGACGATTCGGTGCGCGAGAGGATGCAGCGGCTCGAAGCACAGGTTCGTACCGACAAGATCATGGTGGCGTTTGTCGCGGAGTTTTCGCGTGGAAAGTCCGAGCTCATTAATGCCGTCTTTTTTGCCGGCTATGGGCGACGGATCATGCCGGCGAGCGCCGGACGCACCACCATGTGCCCGACCGAACTTGGCTATGACGCTGCGGTTCCGTCCTCGCTGCGTCTGTTGCCAATCGAGACCCGGCTCACGCCGCAGAGCCTCTCCGATTGGCGTGCGCTGCCTGAGCGGTGGCTGGAAGTTGCGCTGGATGTGGACGACGGCGCCCAAATTGGGGTTGCCATCGGAAAGGTGGCGGAAGTTCGCTGCGTCAGTGTTGAAGAGGCGCGTGCGCTGGGGTTTTGGCACGACGACCTGCCGCAGGAAAATCCACCGCAAACCGCAGACGGTTTGGTGGAGGTTCCCAAGTGGCGCCATGCCCTCATCAATTTGCCACATCCACTGCTGCAGCACGGCCTGGTGATTCTCGATACCCCGGGTCTGAACGCGATCGGTGCCGAGCCCGAACTCACCGTCAACCTGATCCCGCAGGCCCATGCAGTCGTTTTTATTCTTGCGGCTGACGCGGGTGTCACGCGATCCGACCTGGCTATTTGGCGTGAGCACCTTGCAGACACCGCCGAGAACGCGGAAGCGCGTTTGGTCGTGCTTAACAAGATTGATACCTTGTGGGACTCCCTGAGTTCGGCCGAACAAGTGCAGGCCCAGCTCCAGCGCCAGCGCCAGAGCTCAGCGGAAACCCTGGGCATCTCTCCTGAGCAAGTGCTGCTGGTTTCGGCGCAAAAGGGGCTTGTGGCCAAAATCGCCTGCGACGACGTCATGCTGGAGGCTAGCGGCTTGCCAGAACTTGAGGATGCACTGGCCAAGGGCATCATGGGGCAGCGCCAGAGCATTTTGCGTTCGGCCATTGGGGTGGCGTTGGAGAGCGTGCGAAGCGAGACGGCGCGCGTGATCAACATTCGACGCCGTGACCTGGACGACCAGATGGTCGAGTTGGGCAGCCTGCGCGGAAAGAATGCCGTGGTCATTGGCGCTATGCGCCAACGTATTGAGCTCGAGCGCGACGAATTTGGTAAGTGCGCCACCAAGATTCAAGCGGTCCGGGCAGTGCACTTGAAGTTACTGCGCGATATTTTCAATCACCTTGGCACCAAGGCATTGAAGCGGCTACTCGATGGGCTGGTGCAGGCACTCAAGCAAAAAGGTTTGAAGTTTGGGGTGAAAAAGCAGTATGCGGACACCTTTGAGCAATTGCGCAGCGTGCTGGAGCAGGCGCAGGCCAATGCCACAGAAATCCATGCCATGCTGGCGGGGACCTTCAGACAACTGAATGCAGAATTCGGATTTTCTCTGCAGGTTCCCCAACTGGTTCACCTTAACCAGTTCATGCTTGATCTGGTTCGGATCGAACGCAGCCATGTGCAGTACTTGAGCGTGGGCAATGCCCTAAAGCTTGTGCAGCCGGAATTTGCTGAACGCCTGTCCCGCGCACTTGCCACGCGTTTGCGTGCCGTCTACGAGTCCGCTGCCAACGACCTGGAGTTGTGGAGCAATTCGGCCATGGCGCAACTTGATGCGCAGTTGCGAGAGCGCAGGCGCAGTTTTAGTCGGCGGATTGATGCCGTCGATCGAATTCAGGCAGCGGCTTCCGGTCTGGAAGACCGTATTGCCGAGATCGAAGAAGGCGAGCAGGCCCTCGACAGCCTGAGTGAGCGGCTGGAAAGCCTTACCCAAGCTCTTTTGTTGCTCTCAGAATCTTCGGATGACGTGGCCCACGAGGCTTCTCCATTGCGGCTGTCCGCGCTGGCATGAAGGGTGGCGGGGGCGTTGCAGATGCCATCGTGCGCTGGCAGCGACAGCACGGCCGCCGTTCGCTGCCATGGCAAAACACCCGTGATCCGTATCGGGTCTGGCTGTCGGAAATCATGTTGCAGCAAACCCAGGTCGTCACGGTGCTTGGGTATTACGCAAAATTTCTGCAGCAGTTCCCCGACGTACAGACTCTGGCAGCGGCGCCTGAAGAGGCCGTGTTTGCCCTCTGGAGTGGCTTGGGGTACTACAGCCGGGCACGCAACCTGCACAAGGCGGCGCATAAGGTCGTGTCAGAGTTTGGCGGCGTGTTCCCCTCCACTTCAGCGCAGTTGGTCCAGCTTCCCGGCGTGGGGCGCTCCACCGCTGCGGCGATTGCCGCCTTCTGTTTTGGCGAGCGAGTGCCCATTTTGGATGCCAATGTTCGACGCGTCCTGACACGATTTTTTGCCTTCGAGCACGACCTTTCTCGTCCGATTCACGAGCGCGCCCTGTGGGCTTTGGCGGCTGAGTTGGTTCCGCTGTCTGCGAGTGACATGCCGGCCTACACCCAAGGTTTGATGGATTTGGGCGCATCTGTGTGTACCTCCCGCAATCCGACCTGCGAGGTGTGTCCCCTTTTGTCGGCTTGTGCGGCCCGGCAGTTGGGCGACATTGGGCGGTATCCCGTGCGCTCGCGCCGTACGCAGCGCAAGCAGGAAAGTTGGTGGCTTTGGGTGCTACGTGATGCGGGGGGGCGCACTTGGCTGGACCGCCGCCCTGCTCCGGGGATCTGGGCGGGGCTGTATTGCACCCCCGTCTTTGGCGACGAACCCGCCTTGCGCAAGCATGGCGAGCACTTGGGTGTTGCCGATACCCAAACCCTTGCACCTTTTCGCCATGCGCTCACGCACCGTGAGTTGTTGTTGTACCCGGTGCTCGCGCTGCTCCCGGTTGGCCGTGCGCTGGACGGCCAAGAGTCGGGCGCGTGGTTTTCGCCAGAAGAACTAGGGTCCGTCGGATTGCCTGCGCCGATACGGAGTTTGCTGTTGGGCAATACGTAGCCGTTTGAGCCAGGCCAGTGCCTACTGCTTGTCGTCCAGCTCACGGTGGCGCGCCACGGTAGGCCATTGGCCCTCGAAGCGTCTGGCCAGGCGTTCGACCAGGTACACGGAGCGATGCTGGCCGCCCGTACATCCTATGGCCACCGTCACGTAGCTGCGGTGGTTTTCGACCAATGCATTGAGCCAATCCGATAGAAAACTGCCGATGTCGGCCTCCATGCGCGCCACCTGCTCGCTGGCAATCAAAAATTCGATGACCGGTGCATCTCGCCCTGTGAGATCGCGCAGGGCGGTCTCGTAGTGCGGGTTAGGGAGCATGCGCACATCGAACACATAGTCGGCATCTAAGGGCACTCCGCGCTTGAAAGCGAACGATTGGAATACCAGAGTCAGAGGGTTTGGCGGCTTGGCCATCAATCTTTTGATGTAGCTCTGCAAGTGGGCTGCGCGGATGGTGGAGGTGTCGACCACCTGCGCCTTCTCACGCAAATCGGCGAGCAGCTCGCGCTCTAGCTCGATGATCTGGGCGAGGCCGCGCGGGCTCTGTGCAGACATACTTTCCGTCAGCGGATGTCTTCGGCGTGTTTCGGAAAACCTGCGCACCAGGGTGTCGGTATCGGCATCGAGAAAGATCGAATGCACCGTGCACCCTTGTGCCCGAAGTTCGCGCAGCTTTTCGGGCACAGTGGGCAGCGACGTGTGGCTTCGCACGTCCATGGCAATGGCCAGCCGGTTGCCATGGTGTGCGTGCTCCAGTGCCACAAAACTCAGGAGCAACTCGGGTGGCAGGTTGTCCACACAGTAGTAGCCTGCGTCTTCATAAGCACGCAGAGCGACCGATTTGCCAGAGCCTGACATGCCTGTGATCAAGACGATTTCAATGGCCATGGTGCGTGCTCCTGGGCAGGCTATTGCGGTACGGTGCTAGCCTGGGTGCTGGCTTCCAGCATCTCACGGGCATGTGCCAAGCTGGTCTTGGATGTTTTCCCTCCTCCCAGCATACGCGCGAGTTCTGCAAGTCGCTCTGCGCCAGCAGACGGACTGACAGTGCTGCTTGCGCCAAGCGGTGAGTGGGTTTTCGACACGACCAGATGCTGGTCTGCGCAAGCCGCCACCTGGGGCAGGTGGGTCACGGCGAGCACCTGCCTTTGTTGCCCCAGTTGCTGCATGAGTCGGCCCACCGTTTGCGCCACTGCCCCGCCGACGCCTGCATCCACCTCGTCGAAAATCAGTGTGCCTGCACTTCCCATGGCGCTGGTGGTCACAGCAATGGCGAGCGCGATGCGAGAGAGCTCCCCACCCGAAGCGACTTTGGCCAGGGGTCTGGGCGTCTGACCGGCGTGGCCCGCAATGTGAAATTCCACCTCGTCCATGCCTGCTGCGCCCGCTTGCGCAGCGGGTGAGATCTGTACGACGAACCGGCCACCGACCATGCCCAGACCCTGCAACAGTTTCGTCACGGACGCCGAGAGTTTCGGGGCCGCGGCGCTGCGCTGGCGGCTCAAGATCGTGGCGGCTGCCCGGTACTTGCCGGCGACCTCTCGCTCGGCTGCGCTCAAGGCGTCGAGATCCTGGTTGGCGTCGAGCAGGGCCAGTGCGTGCTTCCAGTCGCTGTGCAGTTGCGCAAGTTCGGCAGGCGTGCGTTTGAAGCGGCGCGCAAGGCTTAGCCAGAGCGCGACACGGTCGTCCAGTGCCTGCAGCTGGGCTGCATCGGGTGCATCGCGGCGCAGGTAGGCATGAAGTTCACGCAGAGTCTCGTCTGTCTGTGCCATAGCTTGTGCGAGCAGTGCGCTGATCTCGCCAAAGCGTGGTTCCAAGTGTTCCTGTGCAGTGAGTCCGGCAAGGGCATGCGCCAGGGCGGCGCGCGCGCCCCCATTGTCATTTTCAAGGTGTCCGCTGGCGGCCAGTGCCGCGTCCATCAGCGCCTGGGCGTGGCCGAGCCGCATGTGCTCTTCGTTTAGTCGTTCCCATTCGTCCGGCTGCGGCGCCAGCTTTTCGAGTTCTGCAATCTGCCACTGCAAGCGCTCGCGCTCAGTCCCAGCCGAGGCCTGCGCCTCGCGCGCCAATTCCAATGCATGCGCTGCAGCGCGCCAGGCAGTCCAGGCACGTTGCACGTTTTGTCGGTCGCTGCCAGCGTAGGCGTCCAGCAAGTCGCGCACCGCGCCCGCGCGCATGAGGTGTTGCCAAGCATGCTGGCCATGAATATCCAGCAAGGCGGCGCCCAGCTCGCGCAGCTGCGATGCGGTGGCGGGTGTGCCGTTGATCCAGCCGCGGCTCTTGCCATTGCTGTCGACAGTGCGGCGCAGCAGCAGTTCGCCATCAGATTCGAAGCCAGCGTCCTGAAGCCATTGCGACATGCCATCGGGAGTATCGAACTCTGCGCTCAACTCTGCGCGCGATGCGCCTTCGCGCACAACACCGACATCGGCGCGTGCGCCCAGCACCAGTTGCAAGGCATCCACCAGGATTGATTTGCCTGCACCCGTCTCGCCTGTCAACGCAGTAAATCCGGATTCAAAATCAATCTGCAGTGTTTCGACAATGACAAAATCACGCAAGCTCATGTGCCGCAGTGACATGGTCAGGAACCCCCTTCGTTCCAGCGCAGCTTGCGCCGCAAGGTGTCAAAATAATTCCAGCCGTGCGGGTGTAGGAAACGCACGCAATGCTCTGAGCGACGCACGAGAATGCGATCGCCCTGGTGCAGTTCGGCGAGCGACTGCATGTCGAAGCTGGCGCTGGCGCTGCGCCCTTTGACGAGTTCGATGGCGACCTCAGAATCATCTGACAGCACGATAGGACGGTTGGACAGCGTGTGCGGTGCGATCGGTACCAGTACCCACCCAGGAATGGAAGGATGCAACATAGGACCGCCGGCCGATAGGGCGTACGCAGTGGAGCCGGTTGGCGAGGCGACGATCAGGCCGTCGGCGCGCTGGTTGGCGACGAAATGGCCATCCACTTCGACGCGCAGTTCCACCATGCCCGAGGTGGCATCGCGGTTGACGACCACGTCGTTCATCGCCAAGGCATCGAACACGCATTCCCCGTTTCGCATTACCTGACCGTGCATCAGCGGGCGGCGATCTTCTTCGAATTCGCCGTGCAGCATGGGCGTCAAGGTGGTCTCGAAATCGTCAAGCGGGATGTCGGTGACAAAGCCAAGCCGCCCCTGGTTGATACCAATCAGCGGCGTACCAAAGCGCGCCAACCGACGGCCAATGCTCAGCATAGTGCCGTCGCCTCCCACCACCAGACCGAGGTCGCATTGTTCGCCAATCTCGTCCGGTGATAGTCCGGCATGACCCAAGATGCCGCTGTTCTGTGCAGTTTGCGACTCCAGCGCCACGCGGCACCCTTGGCCGATAAGAAATGATGCGATGTGCTCGAGCAATTCGCGAGAACCCGGTGCTACCGCGCCAGTGACTGCATGGTGGTATTTGCCGATCAGTGCCACATGGTGAAACGAGAGGGTCATGATGAAATTACATCACTAAAATGAAGGCATGCTCGATGCCCGTGCCAAGTTGTTGCTGAAAGCGTTGGTCGAGCGCTATATCGACGACGGCCAGCCTGTGGGCTCTAGAACGCTTTCGCGCGCCAGCGGGTTAGAGTTGTCGCCCGCTACGATTCGCAACGTCATGGCAGATCTTGAGGAGTTGGGCCTGATTGCCAGTCCCCATACGTCGGCGGGGCGCATTCCCACGGCCAAGGGGTACCGCTTGTTCGTGGACACCATGCTCACAGTCCAGCGCGAGCGCATCACGCCGCATTCGCTGGCGGCTGAGCAGCCGCAGAAGGTGATCGCCAATGCTGCCAACCTTCTCTCCAGCCTGTCGCAATTCGTCGGCGTTGTGATGGCACCGCGCCGGGTATCGGTTTTCAGGCACATTGAGTTTTTGCGCCTGTCGGAACGCCGCGTACTCGTCATCATCGTCTCGCCCGAGGGCGACGTGCAGAACCGGGTGATTTTTGTCCAGAGTGATTTTTCGCAAACCCAGCTCACCGAGGCAGCCAATTACCTCAACAGCCACTACAGCGGCATGACGATGGAGCAGGTGCGCGAGAACGTCAAAACCGAAGTCGCCACCCTGCAGGGGGAAATCGCCGAACTCATGCAGGCGGCGGTCCAGGTTGGCGGAGACGCTGATACAGAGGGCGAAGTCGTCATTTCTGGTGAGCGCAACTTGCTTGCGGTGAGCGATTTTTCCAAGGACATGGGCAATTTGCGGCGCGCTTTCGATATGTTCGAACAAAAAACGCAGTTGCTGCGTCTGCTTGATGTGTCGTCCCAGGCCGAGGGCGTGCGCATCTTTATTGGCGGCGAAAGTCAGGTGGTTCCCTTTGAAGAGCTCTCGGTGGTCAGTGCACCCTATGAGGTGGACGGCCAGATCGTAGGCACGCTGGGCGTCATCGGCCCCATGCGCATGCCTTACGACAAGATGATTCAGATTGTGGACATTACCTCGCGCCTGGTGTCGAACGCGCTCAGCCACCGGTCTTGACCCTCTACAATCGCCAGCTGAATTCAGACGGCGGACTGCCGCGAGAACACGGGCCGTTAGCTCAGTTGGTTAGAGCAGAGGACTCATAATCCTTTGGTCGAAGGTTCAAGTCCTTCACGGCCCACCATTAAAGAAAGACCGCTGTCCCGGCGGTTTTTTGTTTTCCAGCTTCGGGACCATGTAGAGGACCACCATGTACAAAAACCTCGTTGCCGCACTTGCGGCCGTTTGTTTTTGCTCGCCCGTTTTTCCCCAAGCACCGGCAGCCCTCAAGACGCCGACCACTCCGGCCGTCAAAGTGGGGTTTGTCTATGTCTCTCCCATCACTGAGGCAGGCTGGACACGTCAGCATGAAGAGGGCCGCAAGGCCGTCGAGGCGGCGCTGGGCAGCCGGGTGAAGACAACCTATGTGGAAGATGTGCCTGAAGGCCCCGATGCCGAGCGCGTGATCCGTGACTTGGCCGCAACGGGCCACAAAATCATCTTTACGCCCAGTTTTGGCTACATGGAGCCCACGCTCAAGGTGGCCAAGGATTTTCCGGATGTGAAGTTCGAATCCATTACAGGCTACAAACAGGCGCCCAACGTTGCCACTGCCAATGCGCGCTATTACGAAGGGCGCTACCTGGCAGGCATTGCGGCGGGCCGCATGAGCCAGACCGGGGTGGCTGGGTACGTGGCGGGGTTCCCCATTCCCGAAGTGCTGCAGGGTATCAACGCCTTCACGCTGGGTATGCGTTCGGTCAACCCCAAGGCGGTGGTCAAGTTGGTGTGGCTCAATGTGTGGTTCGACCCGCCCAAGGAGCGCGAAGGCGCGATGGCGCTGTTCGATCAAGGGGTCGATGTCGTGGCCTTCCACACCGGCTCCACCGCCGTCATGGCCGCGGCGCAGGAACGCGGCAAGATGGCTGTGGCCTACCACTCCGACATGCGCAGCGTGGGGCCTGATGCGCAAATCGTGGCGGTTACGCACCAGTGGGGCGATTACTACACCTCGCGAGTACGCGCCGTCCTCGATGGCGCGTGGAAAAGCGGCAATGTCTGGGGCGGGGTACGCGAAGGCATGATCCGTGTGGACGACTTCGGCAGCAAGGTGCCCCCCGCCGTACGACAGGAAGTACTGGCGCGCCAGAAGGACATTGGAGCCGGTCGTCTGCAGCCGTTCCATGCGGGCATTGCACCCGTGCGCGACAACGAAGGGCACGAGGTCATCGCCCGTGGACAGGCGCTTAGCGACGCCCAGATTCTCGGCATGAACTGGCTGGTCGAAGGTGTGCAGGGCAAGATCGCGCGCTGACCATACTGCCAATAGGCCCAAGGAATATGCTGGTCAGCATGGGTTTGCACGCTTAAAATTTCGGGTTGCGCCACCGCGCAAGATGGGCGTGCGCTGAATTCCGGCGCATTGCCTTACCCGAAAACCATGGCGCGACACAATCGCGCACGGAGACCGTGGATGACACAGCACACAGCACTCAAGCTGCATGTGCCGGAGCCTTCTGGGCGACCCGGCTGCAAGACCGACTTTTCCTTTCTTCGCGTATCGCCTGCGGGCGCGGTACGCAGACCCTCCCCTGATTGCCACG
>JBQMQB010000029.1:12614-14203 GCA_052172715.1 Giesbergeria sp.
CTGCTGCTCTCGCGCGACGATATTTCGATGGTCGAGCTGATCTGTCAGCTGATGAGCAACGAGGCCGATCCCCTCAAAGGTCGGCAGCTGCCGGTGATGTACTCGTACAAGCGAGCCGGTTTCTTTTCGATTTCTGGCAACCTGGCTACGCAGGTCATTCAGGCCGTGGGCTGGGGCATGGCATCCGCCATCAAGGGCGACACCAAGATTGCGTCTGCCTGGATTGGCGATGGCGCCACGGCCGAGACCGATTTCCACACGGCGCTCACGTTCGCCCATGTGTACCGCGCGCCGGTGATCATCAACGTGGTCAATAACCAGTGGGCCATCTCCACGTTCCAAGCCATTGCGGGTGGCGAAGGCACTACGTTTGCCCAGCGCGGCGCGGGGGCCGGTATTGCCTCTCTGCGCGTGGACGGGAACGATTTCCTGGCTGTGTATGCGGCCTCGCAGTGGGCGGCAGAACGGGCCCGCTCCAACCAAGGCCCCGCGTTGATCGAATGGGTGACCTACCGGGCCGGGCCGCATTCCACGTCGGACGACCCTTCCAAATACCGCCCCGCCGATGATTGGCAACGCTTTCCGCTAGGCGACCCGATCGCTCGGCTCAAGCAGCATTTGCTGGCCATAGGCGAATGGACCGAAGAGCGCCACGAAGCGACACAGAAGGAGCTGGAAGCCGAAGTGATCGCGGCGCAAAAGGAGGCCGAGACGCACGGCACCCTGCTCGATGGCCGCGTGCCCAGTGCCGCGACCATGTTTGACGATGTGTACAAAGTCATGCCGGAGCACCTGCGCCGGCAGCGCCAGCAGTTGGGGGTTTGAGCCGTGGAAATACAAGAAAAAAACCAGGCGGCGGTAGCCGCAGCAGCAGTGCCCATGACGATGATCCAGGCGCTGCGCTCAGGCCTCGATGTGATGATGGAACGCGACGACAACGTCGTCGTCTACGGGCAAGACGTGGGCTACTTTGGTGGCGTGTTCCGCGTCACCGAAGGGCTGCAAACCAAGTACGGCACATCGCGCTGTTTTGATGCGCCCATTTCTGAGGGCGGCATTGTCGGCACGGCCGTCGGTATGGGCGCCTACGGGCTGCGGCCGGTGGTGGAAATCCAGTTTGCCGACTACTTCTACCCGGCGATGGACCAGATCGTCTCTGAGGCGGCGCGCCTGCGCCACCGCTCGGCGGGCGACTTTACGGCCCCTATCACCATCCGCATGCCCTGCGGTGGCGGCATCTACGGCGGGCAGACGCACAGCCAGAGCCCGGAGGCCATCTTTACCCACGTCTGCGGGGTGCGCACGGTGATGCCGAGCAACCCGTACGAGGCCAAAGGTCTGCTGATTGCTTCCATCGAGAACGATGACCCGGTCATCTTCCTGGAGCCCAAGCGCATCTACAACGGCCCGTTTGATGGCCACCACGACCGGCCGGTCGTGCCCTGGTCCAAGCACCCAATGGGCATGGTGCCCGAGGGTTATTACACGCTGCCGCTCGACAAGGCGGCGGTGTTCCGCCCTGGCAAGGCCGTGACGGTGCTGACCTACGGCACCATGGTCTGGGTGTCGGAATGCGCGGCGCGCGAGAC
>JBQMQB010000030.1:0-10450 GCA_052172715.1 Giesbergeria sp.
GCGTGCAGTTCGGCCCAGAATGCAAAACCAGCATCCTTGCTGTCGATCTGCGCCAGCTGCTCGGCCTGCACCACCACCCCCTCTGGCAACGGCAACTCGCCAAGGCCTTGCAGCAGCGCCTGAACGGGGTGCTCACCCGCCCGATAACCCACGTTGTCGTCCGCGCGTGCCGAGCCCCCCGCTATGGTGCCGCCGGTGCCCAGGACCACGATTTTTTGTGCACCCACTTGCATCCCCTGAAGAACTGGTTAAAAATACAGGCACTGCAATTTCATACAGGCCTGCGCTCCGCAGTGTACGACCATGTTCAACGGCCCCCGCCTCACCGCAAGACAGCAGCAGATTCTCGATCTAATCCAGACCGCGATCGCGCAGTCAGGCGCGCCACCCACGCGCGCCGAAATCGCAACAGCCCTGGGTTTCAAATCGGCCAACGCGGCCGAAGAGCATTTGCAGGCGCTGGCGCGCAAAGGCGTCATCGATCTGGTCAGCGGCACTTCACGCGGCATACGGCTGCGCAGCGATGCAGTGAGAAGCATCAACGCTGCGCGGGGCAGCCAGTTCAACCTGCCCATCCCTGGTCTTACTCAGCTTGTACTGCCTCTAGTCGGGCGCGTAGCAGCCGGTTCGCCCATTCTCGCGCAGGAGCATGTCGAGCAGACTTGGTGCGTCGAAAGCAGCCTATTCGAGCGCAAGCCCGATTACCTGCTCAAAGTGCGCGGCATGTCCATGCGCGATATCGGCATCATGGACGGCGACTTGCTCGCTGTGCAGCAAACGCGTGAGGCGCGCAATGGCCAGATCGTCGTTGCCCGCATCGGCGATGAAGTTACCGTAAAACGCCTGCGGAGAACCGCCCACTCCATCGAGCTTTTGCCCGAAAACCCCGATTTTCCAGTCATCGTCGTCGAGCCTGGCGAACCCTTTGAAATCGAAGGCCTGGCCGTCGGCCTGATCCGCAACTCCATGCTGAACTAATCTGTTCCGGCACGCCACAGGTGGCGGGCGTTTGGCGGGCCAATGGCTCACCATCCCTGCGGCGCGTCAAAATTTCAATCCTGCCTGTGTTCAACCATTGCCCATGGGAGCTTCACATGCACCACCTGTTCGACCGCGCTTCGCGCTTGGCACTTTCACTTCTTTCGCTGCGCCATTTGGGCCGCCCGCACCGCGCCCTCACCCACGCTCGCAGTAACTATGAAGGAGCCCCCGCCAGTGGTATGGCGGTGACACGGCGGCCTGGTGGCGGCTCTGTTGCGCCAAATCAGAGCGTGGCGGCATCCCTATCCACCGGGGTGATACCCCATAAGCGGTCACACAACCCGGCTCCGACCGTCGCTCACAGCTCGCACGCACGTACCGTACGCGTGCTGCGTCGCCGCGAAGGTGCCGCAGAACGGCTGGCCATCGTGGGCCGAATGGCCGATGTGTGTGCAGAACTAGACCGTCTGGCAGCGCGCGAACAGCTGTGTTGAGAGGCGCCTTGCCTGCCTGCCCATTCGAAATTGGCGATCAAAAGGGCATTTGTCGTGTGTTTGGTAAAAGTTTGTAGCCATTGTTTCGATAACGAGCCCCATTTTTACGGATCTCAGCAGAACCAATGCCGCAGCGATCGCGCATGCTGCCATGCGGGTTTACAACGCAACATGACGGCGCGTCTCGCCCTCTTGCTCAAACAAATTTGCGCCTAGCGACGCCAAGGCAACAGACTGGCAATCCGCTGTCCTGGCGTGGGGCACAGGGCACAATCAGGGCGATGAACATCGTGATCCTCGACGACTATCAGGATGCCGTGCGCAAACTCGACTGTGCGGCCCACCTGGACACCCATTCCGCCAAGGTCTACACCAATACGGTCAAAGGCATAGGCCAGCTCTCGGTGCGTCTTAAAGACGCTGATATCGTGGTTCTGATTCGCGAGCGCACGCACATTTCTCGCCAACTCGTCGAAAAACTGCCGCGCCTCAAAATGATTGCGCAAACCGGCAGGGTGGGCGGTCACATTGATGTCGCTGCCTGCACCGAGCGAGGCATTGCCGTTGCCGAAGGCGTAGGGTCACCATCAGCGCCCGCAGAGCTCACCTGGGCGTTGATGCTCGCCGCCATGCGCCGCTTGCCACAGTATGTCGCCAATCTCAAGCATGGTGCCTGGCAGCAGTCGGGACTCAAGGCGGCCTCCATGCCAGCCAATTTCGGCATTGGCAATCTACTGCGCGGCAAGACGCTGGGCATTTGGGGTTACGGCCGCGTGGGCAAGATCGTCGCAGGGTATGGCCACGCCTTTGGTATGAAGGTGCGTATCTGGGGCAGCGCTGCATCTCGTGCCCAAGCACTTGCCGATGGCTACGAAACAGCCACAACCCGGCAAGATTTTTTCAGCCAATGCGATGTAGTTTCGCTGCATCTGCGCCTCACTCCTGAGACCCAGGGACTCATCACGCTCGAGACGCTGTCGCATATGAAGCCCACTTCGCTGCTTGTGAACACCTCACGCGCCGAACTCTTACAAGCCGATGCGCTGGTCGCAGGGCTCAACCGGGGCCGCCCCGGGATGGCAGCCATCGACGTTTTCGAGAGCGAGCCGATCTTGCAGGGCCACGCTTTGCTGCGCTTGGAAAACTGCATTTGCACACCCCATATCGGTTATGTCGAACTTGAAAGCTACGAGCTGTATTTCGGCTCTGCCTTTGACAACGTACTTAATTTCATGCGCGGTACGCCAACCAATATCGTCAATCCCGGCGCTTTGCAAGTGCGGCGATAGCGGCGATAGCGGCGTCAGAGCATCACCCAAAAAAAAGGCTTCCCGAAGGAAGCCTTTTGCATTTCGGGCCGATGGCCCGAGTTGCCCGATCAGTTCAGAGGGCTCTTTTTGCCATCAATGTAGTTGTACAGCGTGATGGCAGGGTTCTTCATTTCGCCTGTGGGCTCAAAGGCGATGGTGGAAGTCACGCCCTTGAAATTCGACTTCGGCAGTTCCTTCACGTAGACCTTCGGGTCCACAGAGTCAGCACGCTTCATAGCGTCAACCAGCAGCATGGTGGCGTCGTACGTGTAGGGGCTATAAACTTGGAACTGGCCTGGGTACTTGGCGTCGTAACGCTCCTTCCATGCCTTGCCGCCAGGCATCTTGCCAAGCGATGCGCCGCCTTCGGCACAGATCACGTTGGTCAGCGTCTTGGCGCCAGCCGCGAGTTTGGCAATTTCGCTGGTGCAAACGCCGTCGCCGCCGAAGTACTTGACGTTGGACATGCCGAGCTGCTCCATCTGGCGCAGCATTGGACCAGCTTGAGGGTCCATGCCACCGAAGAAGATCGCGTCCGGGTTCTTAGACTTGATGGCGGTCAAAATCGCCATGAAGTCGGTCGCCTTGTCGGTCGTGAACTGCTGGTCAACCTGCTTCATGCCAAGTTCTTTTGCGACTTTGCCGAACACATCCGCCACACCTTGGCCGTAAGCCGTGCGGTCGTCAATGAGAGCGAACGTCTTGAGCTTGAGGGTGTCGTGCGCGTAGTGCGCCAGACCTGCGCCCAAAGCGAGGTCGTTTGCAATAATCCGGTACGTCGTGTTGTAACCAGGCTTGGTCAAGGTGGGGTTGGTGGCAGCACCAGTCACCATGGGAATGCCGCAGTCGTGGTAAACCTTGGACGCGGGAATCGTAGTACCCGAGTTCAGGTGACCGACCACGCCGGCAACTTTCGAGTCGCACAGCTTTTGGGCAGCGGCCGTACCTTGCTTGGGATCCGATGCATCGTCTTCAGCTTGTATTTCAAACTTGATCTTCTTGCCGCCGATCGTCACGCCTTTGGCATTCAGATCTTCGATGGCCATACGAGCGCCATTTTCGTTGTCTTTGCCGTAGTGGGCTTGTGCACCTGACACTGGGGCAACGTGACCAATTTTGACCACCTGCTCCTGGGCCAGCGCCATGCCGGCAACAGCTGCAAACGCTGCGGCTACGGTCAGTTTCAACTTCAATTGCATAGGAATCTCCAGTAAAGATTAAACGCTGAGCATCTTTTTGTGTCTCAACGTAGAAGAAGATAACGCATATTTGAGAGCCGCGGCATTAGGGAACACGCGCAAATCAGCGCAGCTCAACACACAAAAGCTGCGCTTATACTGCCGGCCGATCCAAACCTGCAGCCAGTTCGTCCGCCACGGCTTCGTACACCGCCTGGCGCACTACCGCCTCAATCTCTTCGCGCAGGCGCGGCACGATGGAACGGGTTTGCTCCTGCACTACGGCGGCAATGGCGCCACTGATCTGCACATCCAGCGAAATATCCACCCGTTGCATGACACGGTGCACCAGCAGTTCTTCGAAATCGGTGCTCAATACGGCACGTGCTGCGTCGCCTGTAAGTGCGGGCGTGCTGGGCGCAGTCGGTGCCGGGGGCACGACAGGCTCTGCATGGACTGGAGAAATCTCGGCACCTGCTTGCTGCGCCGATTCTCCGGAAACCCACAAGCGATTGGCTGCAGAAGGTGGTTTTTGTGCAACCACGGCTGCTCGGGGCAACCAGGAAGCGGCCTGCTTTGCGGGTGCTACATCGGCTTGTGCAGCATTGCCCACTACTTCCGTCAAAGTAGGCACAAACCGAGGAGGCACTTTGGTGGGAACGGTCATGCTCTTGCCCCGGCAGCAAGATCGTGGCGTTGCAGCTTGTAGCCACGCTGCTGGTAATCCTTCCAGCGCACGCGTGCTTTTATCCGATCGCTTTCATCGTTGGCGCTGACGATTTCAATCAGGCGCTCGAAACCGCTGAAATCTTGGGGTACTTCGTCGCACAGGTTAAGCAGCACCTCCTGGTGCGGTACATCCAGCACGTCCTGCGTGAGCACGATGGACGAGGCCTGCAGCAACTCGCGCGCGTCCGTAGCCCTGCAATGTGCGACGAAATCCTGAGGCGCCATGTTCCACAACAGGTCATCGAGCGGATCGAGAAGTTCGGGCGGCACCAGCATGACCAGGCGCTTGTCCTCTCGCAACAATTTGCGGGCGACGCGGCACGCGTGCGCCAACCTGTCAGGTGCGTTGAGGTGGAACGAAATCTCCGTCATTTGCCAGCCTTGCGGCTCTGGGCTCGCGGTTTCACAGTCTTGGCGCGGGCAAGGGCGCCTTTGGTCTTTGCCCCGTCCACGGGCAGCGCGGTTGCATGCGCCAGCAGCCAATGCACCAGCAAAGCCACAGGCCGACCGGTGGCACCCTTGGCGGCGCCGCCCTTCCAGGCGGTTCCGGCGATGTCCAGGTGCACCCACGGCACCTCACCTACGAAGGATTGCAGAAACTTGGCTGCGGTGACAGACCCTGCGGGCCGTCCGGCAACGTTGGCCAGGTCGGCAAAATTACTCTTGAGCCCTTCCGCGTATTCTTCGTCGAGCGGCATGCGCCAGGCGAGGTCACCTGCATTCTCGCCCGCAGCAAGCAGTGCACCCGCCAGCGCGTCGTCGGAAGCGAACAGGCCGGTGCGCACGCCACCCAGTGCAATCACGCAGGCACCGGTTAAGGTGGCAATATCGACGATCGCCGTCGGCTTGTGGCGCATGGCATACGTCAGCGCGTCGCACAGCACCAATCGCCCTTCGGCGTCGGTGTTAAGGATTTCGATGGTCTGGCCGCTCATGCTGGTCACCACATCGCCGGGCTTAACGGCGCGGCCATCGGGCATGTTCTCGCAAGCGGGAATCAGGCCTACGACGTTGATGGCGGGCTGTAACTGCGCCAGCGCGCGGAAAACCCCCAACACGCTGGCCGCGCCACACATGTCGAACTTCATCTCGTCCATCTCGGGCGCCGGTTTGATCGAGATGCCTCCGGTGTCAAAGGTAATGCCTTTGCCGACGATTACCACCGGCGGCTGTGAGCGCGCCGCCCCTGTGTAGCGCAGCTCAATGAAACGCAGCGGCTCCTCGGCCCCTTGCGCCACAGCCAGAAACGCGCCCATTTTCAGGCGTTCGACTTCGGCTGGCCCCATCACCTTGCAGGCCATGCCAGGGTACTTTGCCAGCACCTTGGCAGCATCGGCCAGCATGCGTGGCGTGGCGTGATTGGCCGGGCGGTTGCCCCATTCGCGCGCCAATTCCACACCCTGGGCCACGGCTTGGCTGGCCTCGAAGGCGTCGGCCACCACTGCCGGGTCGCACACTCCCAACACGACGCGCAGCAGCGGGCTGGCCTGCGCCTTGGGCTTGGTGTGTGTATAGACATAGCACGCCTGCGCCACACCTTGCACCGCGGCCGACACCACACTGGCGTCCGCCGTGTCGGAAAAACACACCACAGCACGTTTGGTACCGGGCGTGCGAAACGCTGGGGCTATGGCCGCAATTGCCTGGCGCACGGCACGCGCGTCGCCCGCGCCAATACCCGCAAGCACCAACCGACGCGCCGCCACGGCGTCGCTCTGGTACATCGCCAGCGACTGGCCCGGCTTGGGTTCGAAATCTTTGTGTTTAATTGCGTCAGCGATGAGCATGGAAAGCGGGTCAGCGCCTGGCGCGAACCCCTGCCCCACCAGCACCACCAACTGATCGCACTTCTCTGCTGCGGCGGCCCGCAGGTCCAGTGTCTTGAGATCAAAGTTCATAATTGCCTTTTTACATCGTGCCCATGTTATTCGATTCGTCTCTCAGAAAAGAGCTGGCCCGCAGCTTTGGCGCCACCCTCGTGGTGTTGGCGACTGTGGTCATGACCATGATGCTGATTCGCACCCTCGGGCAGGCTTCCAGGGGCAATGTCAGCCCCTCAGACGTAATGCTCGTCATGGGTTACACAGTGCTCGGCCAGCTTCCCACCATACTTAGTCTCAGCCTGTTTGTCGCCACCGTGGGCAGCCTCTCGCGCATGTACCGCGACAGCGAAATGGTGATCTGGTTTGCCAGCGGTCGTGGGCTTGCAAGTCTGCTGCCCTCCTTGCTGCGCTTCGCTTGGCCAGTGATGTTGGGTGTGGCCGTGCTGTCCTTGCTCGCCTGGCCCTGGGCAAACCAGCAGGTTCAAGGGCTGCGCACCCAGTACGAGCAGCGCGGCGATGTGGACCGCGTCGCGCCGGGCGAGTTCCAGGAGTCGGCCAGCGGCAAGCGCGTGTTCTTCATCAACAAGGACGGCCCCGACCCTAACGAAGCCACCAACGTATTCATCGCCGCAAACGAGCACAACACCCAAGCTGTCACTTCGGCGCGCAGCGCCCGCGTAGAGCAACGCGGTGCCGACCGTTTTGCCATGCTCAGCAACGGCCAGCGCCTGGAAAGTAGCGACGAAAAGCCTGAACTCAAGTTAAGCGAATTCGAGCTCTACGGCACCCGCGTGGGCTCTGCCAGGGTGGGAGCGGGCGACAACGGTTCGGCCAAAACGCGCAGTACGAGAGAGCTGCTGGCACAACCAGAACCCGCCTTCCAGGCGGAGATGGCCTGGCGTCTAGGCCTGCCCCTGACAGCGTTCAATCTGGTGGTGTTGGGCCTGGGCCTTGCCAGCGTCAATCCACGCGCCGGACGCAGTGGCAACCTGATGTTCGCCCTGTTCGCCTTCATCATTTACTACAACCTCATGACGCTGGGCGAGAGCTGGGTGGGTTCCGGGCGCTTTGGCATGCTGACCTACGTGGTGTTGCTGCACGGCGGCACCCTGTTGTTTGCGCTGGGGCTCATTGCCATCAGGCACAACCGCTGGTCGTTGGCCACGCTGTGGCGCCGGAGGGTGGCATGAAAACCATTCGCCGCATGGTCCACCGCGAGGTGCTCGCTACCGTGGCCCTGGTCACGCTGGGTTTTTTGGCGCTGTTCTTCTTCTTCGATCTGATCGACGAGCTGCGCACCGTCAGTCGTACCCCACAAGGCTACCCACTCTCGCAGGCCGTACTGACGGTACTTCTGGGGACACCCACGCATTTGTACGAACTGCTGCCCATCACGGTGCTGATCGGCACCATCTTTGTCATGGCGCGGTTGGCACAAAGCTCCGAATTCACCATTTTGCGCACCAGCGGCCTGGGGCCAGGGCGGGCGCTGGGCATGCTGCTCATGCTCGGCAGTGCGTTTGTCGTCCTGACCTTTGTTCTGGGCGACTACGTGGCGCCCGCGAGCGACCGGGCTGCGCAAGCGCTGCAATCAAATGGCTTGGCGCGCCTGGCTACTGGCGGCACCGGCGCCTGGCTCAAAGAGCGCCAGGGCGAAGATTCGATTGCCGTCAACATGCGCACCATTCGCTCGAACGGCCTGATGGAGGACGTGCGTATTTACCGCTTCGACCCCCAGGGCCGCCTTGCATCGCAAACCCTGGCCCAGTCGGCCACCGCCGAGCCCGATGGCAACGCCTGGCTGCTCACCCAGGTGCGCAGCAACACTTTCATCCGCACTGCAGAAGGCGAAACCCAGCAGGCCGAGCGACTGGAAATGGCAGAACTGCGCTGGCCCACGCGCATTACGGGCGACATGATCACAGCCGCAGTGCTCAAGCCTGACCGTATGGCCACCATTGACCTCTTTCAGTATGTGCGCCATCTGCAAGCGAATGGCCAATCGACCCAACGCTACGAAATCGAGTTCTGGCGCAAGGTTTTCTACCCCCTGAGCTGCCTGGTGATGGTGGTGCTGGCCCTGCCCTTTGCCTACCTGCACTTCCGTGCGGGTTCCACCACAGGGCATGTCTTCGGCGGAGTGATGGCGGGCATCAGCTTCTTCCTGCTCAACAACGTTTTCGGCTTTGCTGGCAACCTGCAGAACTGGTCGCCATGGCTGACTGCAGCGGCCCCCGGCATTCTCTACACCTTTGCCTCACTGGCCGCCTTTGGCTGGCTGGTGCTGCGGCGGTAACACTGCACGAGCCTCATGCACCCACCCTCCGGAATTGTCCTGTTTGCCCACGGATCGCGCGATCCGCTCTGGCGCGCGCCTATCGAAGCAGTGCGCATTGAGATCGAGCGGAGCAACCCTGCCGCACAGGTGCGCTGCGCCTACCTTGAGCTGTGCGACCCCAATCTGGCACAGGCCTGCCTGAGCCTGCACACCGCGGGCGTGCGCCGTCTCACCATCGTGCCCATGTTCCTGGGCACCGGGCGCCACGCGCGCGAAGACCTGCCCGTACTCGTCGCAGCACTCCGCACGCACTACCCCGATCTGACCATTGAAATGCAGCAGGCCATCGGCGAAGACCCACGCATGAGCCGTCTCATGGCAGACATTGCCTGCGAAAGCAGCGTGCCCGGGGACTGACGAACAAACGCAGGCCCCAAAAAAACGGGCAAATATCGCATAATGATCTGATTCTTTAGCCCTGAATCAGTATGAACCTGCACCAATTTCGCTTTGTTCAGGAGGCAGCGCGCCGCAACCTAAACCTTACCGAAGCGGCCAAGGCGCTGCACACTTCGCAGCCGGGTGTGTCCAAGGCCATTATTGAGCTGGAGGGCGAGCTCGGAGTCGACATCTTCGCGCGCCACGGCAAGCGCTTGAAGCGCATTACCGAGCCGGGCCAGCACGTGCTCAAGAGCATCGAACTGATCATGCGCGAAGTCGGCAACTTGAAGCGCATCGGCGAGCAGTACAGCGCACAAGACAACGGCACTTTCAGCATTGCCACCACGCACACCCAGGCGCGCTACGTGTTGCCACCTGCCGTCGCCAAGCTGCGCGATGCCTACCCGAAGGTGAACATCAGCTTGCACCAGGCCACGCCCGACCAAGTGGCGCGCATGCTGATCGACGAAGTGGCCGAAATCGGTGTGGCCACCGAATCGCTGGCGGACTACCCCGAACTCGTCACCCTGCCCTGCTATGAATGGCAGCACGTGCTGGTCATGCCGCACGGCCACCCGCTGGCGCAGAAGGAGCGCATCGGTCTTGACGACATCGCCCACGAGCCCCTCATCACCTACCATCCCTCGTTCACGGGTCGCACCAAGATCGACCAGGCCTTTGCCGCGCGCCGCTTGCAGCCGCGCATTGCCCTCGAAGCGATTGATTCGGACGTCATCAAAACCTACGTGCGCCTGGGCCTGGGCCTGGGCATCGTGGCGGAAATGGCGATGCGCGACGACCCGATAGGCGACCTGGTGGTGCGCCCCGCCGGACACTTGTTTGGCCAGAGCGTGGCGCGCGTGGCGTTCAAACGCGGCGCCTACCTGCGCAACTTCGTCTACCGGTTTGCAGAGCTGCTCAGCGACCGCCTGAGCCGCGACCTTGTCATGCGCGCCATGACGGGCCAAGTGAACGATTACGAACTTTGAACCGCATTTCCCCATGGACACCGCCGCCGCACCCCGCACCCCGCCCGTCGCCAGCCGCCTGCCAAATGTCGGCACCACTATTTTTGCCGTGATGTCGGCGCTTGCTGCCGAACATGGTGCCGTGAACCTGGGCCAGGGCTTCCCCGATTTCGATTGCGACCCGTGCTTGCCTGACGCCGTGAACGCCGCCATGCGCGCCGGGCACAACCAGTACCCACCCATGCCGG
>JBQMQB010000030.1:10550-14028 GCA_052172715.1 Giesbergeria sp.
GCCGAAATCACCATTACAGCTGGGGCCACGCAGGCAATTTTGACCGCGATACTCGCCGTCGTGCACCCGGGCGACGAAGTCATCGTGCTGGAACCCTGCTACGACAGCTACATGCCCAACATCGAGCTGGCCGGCGGCATCGCGGTCCGCGTGCCGCTCACTCCAGGGAGCTTTCGGCCTGACTTTGGCAAGATCAGCGCCGCCATCACACCGCGCACCCGCGCCATCATTGCCAACAGCCCGCACAACCCAAGCGCCACCGTGTGGTTGGCAGAGGAAATGCGCCAGCTCGAAGACCTGCTCGCCCCCACCGACATCCTGCTCATCAGCGACGAGGTGTACGAGCACATGGTGTTCGACGGCGCCGAGCACCAGAGCGCCGCGCGCTTTCCAGGTCTGGCTGCACGCGCCTTCATCGTATCGAGCTTTGGCAAAACCTTTCACGTCACCGGCTGGAAGGTGGGCACCGTGGCGGCGCCCGCGCCGCTAATGGCAGAGTTCCGCAAGGTGCACCAGTTCAATGCGTTCACCGTGAACACCCCCATGCAGGTGGGGCTTGCCGACTACTTGCAGAACCCGGCGCCCTATTTGCAGTTGCCCGCGTTCTACCAGGCCAAGCGCGATCTGTTCCGCCAAGGGCTGGAAGGCTCGCGCCTCAGGCTGCTGCCCAGCAAGGGAAGCTACTTTCAGTGCGTCGATATTTCAGCCGTGAGCGATTTGAACGAGGCCGACTTCTGTCAGTGGCTCACACGCGAGGTTGGCGTGGCCGCCATTCCGCTCTCGGCGTTTTACGGTGACGGATTCGACCAGCGCGTGGTGCGGTTTTGCTACGCCAAACGCGACGACACCTTGCGCGCCGGTATCGAAAAGCTCCGCCGCCTCTGAACAGTGCCCTGAGGCGCTGCACCACTCCCCGTCTACAGCTGCTCGGCGCGCAGCTGCTCGGCACTCTTGGAAGAGAGCAGACCGGGCGGCACGTCGAACACCGTCTTGGCCCCGTACTGGCCCATCCCGTGCAAGCGGTGCACCGCACGGGCATAGGCGACCAGCACACTGGCAGTGAATTCCGGATTGCTTTCCAGCTTCAGGCCGTACTCGATCACTTGCGTGTGCGCTTGTGAAGTATTGCCGCTGCGAATCACGAAGCCGCCATGCGGCATCGCGCTGTGCTTGCTGCGCAATTCCTCGGCGCTGACGAAATTCACCGTGGTGTCGTACTCGTCAAAGTAATGCGGCATGGTGACGATGGCGCGCCGCACGGCCTGCGCATCGGCACCCGCCTCCAGCACCACAAAACACTCACGCGTGTGCTTTTCCCGCGTGCTGAGGCTGGGGCGAGCGCCGCTGCGCACTTGCTCCATCGCTTGCTCGATGGGCAGGGTGTATTGCACGCCAGCAGCCACGCCAGGCAGCCTACGAATAGCATCCGAATGCCCCTGGCTCAGCCCGCGACCCCAAAAGGTATAGGTCGCACCATCAGGCAGCAGTGCCTCACCCATCACCCGATTGATGGAGAACATGCCCGGGTCCCATCCTGCAGAAATCAGCGCCGTTTTGCGGTTGGCCAGTGCAGGCGCATCCACTGCGGCGAAATATTCAGGAATGCGTGCATGCGTGTCGAAACTGTCCACCGTGTTGAAGAGCGCCGCCATCTGGGGGCCCTGTTCCGGCAGATCTTGCTTGGAGCCGCCGCACAGAATCAACACATCAATGCGGTCGGCGTGCCCGGCGAGTGCGTCCATGGAATGCACGGCGGTGCCAGTGTGCAGTGGCTGGATTTGCTCGGGCGCGCGGCGTGTGTAGATGCCGACGAGCTGCATGTCGGGATTTTTCGCGACGGAGGCTTCGACGCCACGGCCAAGGTTGCCGTGACCGGCAATAGCGACTCGGATAGTTTGCACTTACTTGGTTCTCCTGTAATGAAAAGACATCTGCATCACCAATACTTGGGAATGGTAGCCGGTGGACAGCTCTATAAATCGACCCGTCGATGCCCCCTTGCTCGATCTAAGCATCACGTCTTGATACTTTCTTGACGCGAACCACGGCACTCTTTCTGCGAGCTTGATCCGATTGTTCCTAGCATCGGTTCATGTACCAACGGGAGGACGATATGGACTTCGTGTATCTGGGAATGACCGCCCTGCTGTGGATGGCGGCCTGCGGCTTGGCCCTGGGCTGCGCTAGCCTGCAGCGAAAACAGGGGCAGCGCTCATGATGGCCGTCGGCTGGACAATTGCCGCAGCCGTCTTGGCAACCGCGTTGCTCGTATATCTGGTGGCGGTGCTCATCAGCCCGGAGGACTTCTCGTGAGCCCCGCCGCGTGGCTGCAGCTCGCCGTTTACCTGGCGCTGCTATTGGCGCTGGCTTGGCCAGTCTCCAAACTCATCGCCATCGTGATGGACGGCAAATTCGCGCTCGGCAGGCGTATAGAGTCGCCACTGTTTGCGCTTGCGGGCGTGCGCTCAGACGCGGAAATGGGCTGGTTGCGCTATACGCTGGGCTTGCTCGCATTCAATGGCCTGGGCGTGCTAGCGGTGTATGCGCTGCAACGCTGGCAGGCGGTGTTGCCGCTCAATCCGCAGGGCATGGCGGCCGTCTCACCGGATTCGGCATTCAACACCGCGATCAGCTTCGTCACGAACACCAACTGGCAAGGCTACGGTGGCGAATCAACCATGGGTTACCTCGTGCAAATGCTCGGTCTCACGGTGCAGAACTTCCTGTCGGCCGCCACCGGTATCGTCGTCGTGATTGCACTGATCCGCGGCTTCGCGCGGCACACGGCGGCAGGAATAGGCAACGTGTGGGTGGACCTGACCCGCGTGACGCTGTGGATTTTGTTGCCGATCTCAATCGTTTTCGCCCTGGTCTTTGCGAGCCAGGGAGTCATTCAAAACCTATCGCCGTACACCGAGGTGCAGACGCTGGAGTCCCTGCAGTATCAGGCTCCCCAGGTTGACACCACTGGCCAGCCCGTGCTGGACGCAAAAGGCGCTGCGGTCACAAAGCCCGTTACGCAAACCATGCAGACGCTTGCCATGGGACCTGTCGCCTCGCAACTGACCATCAAGATGTTGGGAACCAATGGGGGCGGCTTCTTCAACGCCAATTCGGCGCATCCGTTCGAGAACCCGACCGCGTTCACGAACTTGCTGCAAATGCTGGCGATCTTCGTGATACCTGCCGCACTGTGCTTGGTGTTCGGGCAGATGGTGTGTGATGCGCGCCAGGGTTGGACCATTCTGAGCACCATGACTCTGCTGTTTGTCGCCTTCGTCGTTCTGTTGACCACTTTCGAACAGCAAGGCAACCCTGTTCTTACCGCATTGGGCGTGGACCAGGCTTCCAGCGCGGTGCAGTCTGGCGGCAACATGGAAGGCAAGGAAACGCGCTTTGGCATCCTCGCAACCTCCCTCTTCGCGGCGGTGACGACGGGAGCGAGTTGCGGCGCCGTCAACGCCATGCACGACAGTTT
>JBQMQB010000031.1:0-13851 GCA_052172715.1 Giesbergeria sp.
TGACCTGGGAAATCTTCCGCGACACGCTGGTCGAGCAGGCGGAGCAGGGCGTGGACTACTTCACCATCCACGCGGGCGTGCGCCTCGCCTATATCCACCTCACGGCCGAGCGACGCACCGGTATTGTTTCGCGCGGCGGCTCGATAATGGCCAAGTGGTGCATGGCGCACCACCGCGAGAGCTTTTTGTACGAGCATTTTGAAGACATCTGTGACGTCATGAAACAGTATGACGTCGCCTTCAGCCTGGGCGATGGCTTGCGCCCGGGCTGTGCCTCAGATGCCAACGACGAAGCTCAGTTTGCCGAGCTACACACGCTCGGAGAGCTGACGCAGGTCGCCTGGAAGCACGACGTCCAGACCATGATTGAAGGCCCCGGCCATGTGCCGATGCACATGATCCAGGCCAATATGACCGAACAGCTCAAGACCTGCCACGAGGCGCCGTTCTACACGCTTGGCCCGCTGACCATTGACATCGCACCCGGCTACGACCACATTGCCAGCGCCATTGGCGCCGCCATGATTGGTTGGATGGGCACCGCCATGCTGTGCTACGTGACGCCCAAGGAGCACCTAGGCCTGCCCGACCGCGATGATGTGAAGCAGGGCATCATTGCGTACAAAATTGCCGCGCACGCCGCCGATGTGGCCAAGGGCCATCCGGGCTCCCGCTCGCGCGACGATGCACTCAGCCAGGCCCGTTTCGACTTCCGCTGGCAAGACCAATTCAACTTGGGCCTCGACCCGGAAACGGCGCAGGCATACCATGACGAAACCCTTCCCAAGGATGCGTCTAAAGTGGCACACTTTTGTTCAATGTGCGGTCCGAAGTTCTGCTCTATGAAAATCACGCGCGAAGTGCGGGAGTTTGCTGCTGCAAAGGGGTTGAGTGAAGCAGAAGCGCTGGCCGACGGCATGCGAGTGAAGGCCAAGGAATTCCAGCAAGGAGGAGGCAAAATCTATGTACCATTGGTACCGATTGCATAGGTCTTTCTTGTGAATCCCGATGTTTTCTTGGCGTAGCCTCCGTTAGAGGGGCTTTCTGGAGGTAAAAGCGCACCCATCTGGGTATGCTGTATGTGTCAAATAATGTAACCATGCAAGGAAGTCCATGAGTGCACCCGCCACTAGAACGATGTCAATCCGCACGCGGCTGTATTTCTCTGCGGCGTTTTCTTTGCTGCTTCTGGTTGCGGTTGGGGCGTTGGGCTATGTGGGGCTGGATCGCACTCGCGACACAGTTTCACTGCTGTTCAACCAGCATGTACAGACTTTGACCGATGTCTCACAGCTGCGCACAACACTCGGCGACATACGCCGGATTGAGAAGGATATTCTTCTCAATTTCAACAATTCGGTCGAGGTGGGTAAGCAGCGCGAGCTATGGTCTAAAGCGATGAATTCACTGCGCACCGACCTTGCGAAAGTGCGTGAGCGCAAGGCCGGTGACGCAGGGTTCACTGGCGCTATAGACAAGACGCTGGATGACATCAAGCAATACGGCGAAGGCGTCTCGCCAGTGTTCGAGAAAATTGAAGGCGCGTTGCTGGATGGCGCTGGCGGCGCCGCTTACGCAGAAAAGTACAAAGACCATATGGAGAGCAGCGACCAAGCGCTCTCCGCTCTGGCGGGGCAGGCGAGAACGCAAATGGACGAAGCGCGTGCAGCAGTTGAGGCGCGTGCCTCGATGCTGTCGGTCGCTGTTGCTGCGGCGGTGCTGTTGGCCTTGGCCATTGTGTTGCCGCTGACCATTTTCACTCTGCGTTCCATCACTGCCTCGCTGGCGCAAGCCCGTGCATTGGCCGAACGCATTGCGGCGGGTGATCTTTCAGACGATCTGGCGCCACGCAGCATGGACGAGGTTGGCCAGCTGGTTCTTGCCATGGGCCGCATGCAGGAGTCTCTGCGCACCCTGGTGCGCCAGGTACAGGAGGCTTCAGGAAATATTTCCACCGCGAGTGCAGAAATTGCCACCGGCAACCTGGATTTGAGCCAACGCACGGAGCAGACTGCTGCCAACCTGGAGGAGGTCGCAGCCTCCATGGACATGCTCACCAGCACGGTGCAGCACAACGCTGAGTCCTCCCGCAGCGCGAGCGGATCGGCTGGCGAGGCTGGCACCGTCGCTGGCCGCGGAGGGGAAGTGGTCAACCAAGTGGTCCGCACCATGGAGCAGATCAGCATCAGCTCGCGCAAAATTTCTGACATCACTGGCGTGATCGACGGCATCGCCTTTCAGACCAATATCCTCGCCCTCAACGCTGCGGTAGAAGCGGCACGCGCCGGCGAGCAAGGCCGCGGTTTCGCCGTTGTTGCCAGCGAGGTGCGTAGCCTCGCCGGCCGCAGTGCCGAAGCGGCTAAGGAAATTAAAACACTCATTGGTGTATCAGTCGAGCGGGTGGAAGATGGAGCGCGTCTGGTCGGCCAGGCCGGCCAGACCATGACGGAGATCGTGGGCAGCGTGCAACGCGTCTCCGATGTGATCAACGAGATCAGCGCGTCCGCAGCAGAGGAGCGAGACAACATCGAGCAGATTGGCCAGGCTGTGCGTCACCTGGACCAAATGACGCAGCAGAACGCAGCGCTGGTCGAGCAATCGGCTGCCGCTGCGCAATCGCTGCGCGAGCAGGCTGCAGCCCTCACGCGGGCTGCCGCGCAGTTCAAACTGGGCCAGAGCGATTCTTCGCAAGCTTCGTCCAGGGCCAGTGCGGCTGCGCAGGCTTCAGCCGCTTCGCCGCGCGCTCTTCCTAAGAGCGGCGCACCTCTGCGTCTGGGCTGAGCAGATTGAGGTCGTAGAGCGCCCAGGCGCCCGGCGCGGGTGCCTGCACCGGCCAGTGTGCAGAGCAGGGCACACGTCCTGCACGGGCGTGTGCACCTAGTAGCCACTGCACGCAACGCGCAACGCCGGCATGTGCCACCCACACCACATCGCGATGGGTCTCGTGGGCTTCCGCTCGGGCCTCTTGCAAGGCTGAGTTGACGCGTATCAGCATGTCTATGAGCCGCTCGCCGCCGCCTGGTGCAAAAGTCGGGAGTTGTGCTGCCCAGGCGTCTATGTCCGCTCGCGGCAGTGCGGCCCAGGGCTGTCCCTCCCACACGCCAAAATCGAGCTCTTGAAGGCGCATGTCGGGAATCAGGATCAAATCTGGCCTTGTCGCGTGAATTAGCTCTGCTAAAAGCTCACATCTTTGTAGCGTAGAGTGGTGCAGAACAGACCCGTGCGGCAACTCGTTTGCAAGCGATTCTGCGCAGCGCGCTGTCATCTCTTGGTCGGCGGGCAGGTTGAGCTGCCCGTAGCAAATTCCTGGTGGTGCCAACACCGGTGCATGGCGCACCAGCCACAGACGTGGGACGTTCATGCGCCCGTTCCACGCGCCAAGGGGCCAAGCGCCAGTGCTGCGCCGAGGTAAAACGCGATTTCGGTGACTTGCTGCACGGCCCCCAGGCAGTCGCCCGTAAAGCCTTGCAGGCGCCGAAGAAACCAACGCGCCAGCAGCACAGAGAAGACTCCGCTGAGCAGCAAAGCGAAGAGCACGAACAGCACCCCTTCGCCAAGGGCGATGACGACCAGAGGACATGCGCACCAAGCTGCTGCAGTGGCGAGCTGCAGGGGGGTGATCTGATCCGCCAGAGGCTTGGCTTTGGAGCGCGCGCTGTCGCCTACATAGGAGAGCACGCGCACCAGCAGAAGAGGGAAGAAGCGCGAGGCCACGTGCGCGCCCGCCAGCGCCGCCAGCGCTGGCGAAAGGCCGCGCTGGCCGAGCAATGCCAGCAAGCCTGTTTTGACGAGCAGCGCCAGTATGAGCGCCATGGCGCCGAAGGCACCAATGCGTGAATCCTTCATGATGTCGAGCGCGCGGTCCCGCTCCTGGCTGCCACCAAGGCCATCGGCCACATCGGCCAGGCCATCTTCATGGAAACCACCAGTGAGCAACACAGTAGCCGCTGTACTCAATGCCGCCGCCACCCATGGCGTAGCGGGCAGGGCGCCAAGGCCCAGGTACAGCAGGGCATACACGCTGCAGGCGAAGGCGCCCACCACCCAGCCAATGCCAGGGAAATGCGCGCTCGATGCGCGCAGCATCTCAGGGCTGAAACCCACCCACGCCGCCAGTCGACCGGTGACAGGGATGCGTGTGAAAAACTGCAGCGCCAGCAGGTAGTGGCGCAGCGCCTGTTGCATACGCTCTTCAAAATTCATAGCTGCTTATCCTTATGAGATAAGCGGAAAAGAGCACTGTTGTTCAAAAGTCAGGTGCCGTTGCTGCCCGACTGCAAGAACAATCGGTAGGCCGGGTTCTGGGTTTCCTCCACGTACGGGTAGCCCAGGGTCGCCAAAAACGCGTCAAACGCCTGCGCATCCCCGCTCGGCACCTGCAGGCCCACCAGAATTCGACCGTAGTCGGCGCCCTGGTTGCGGTAGTGGAACAGCGAGATGTTCCAGCTCGGCTGCATCAGGCTCAGAAATTTCAGCAGCGCGCCCGGCCGTTCGGGGAAGACGAAGCGCAGCAGGCGCTCATCCTGGGCCAAGGCCGAGTGCCCGCCGACCAGGTGGCGCAAATGCTCTTTGGCCAGCTCGTCGTGCGTAAGGTCCAGAGCATCAAAACCGTGGCGGGTGAAATTCTTCGCCAGTTTGCCCGATTCACCTTTGCCTTGCGCGGTCAGACCGACAAACACATGGGCGTTTGCCGCATCGCTGATGCGGTAGTTGAACTCAGTGACATTGCGTGGGCCGCCAGGCAGTTCGCCAATCACCTCACAAAAGCGCCGGAAGCTTCCGCGCGCTTCGGGAATGGTGACGGCCAGCAGAGCCTCGCGCTCCTCGCCTACCTCGGCACGCTCGGCAACGAAACGCAGCCGGTCGAAGTTCATGTTGGCGCCGCACAGAATAGCGGCGTAGGTCTCGCCTCGCGTTTTGTTGCGCGCCACGTACTCTTTAATGGCCGCTACGGCCAAAGCGCCTGCGGGCTCGACAATGCTTCGCGTGTCGACGAACACATCCTTGATGGCGGCGCATACAGCGTCGGTGTCCACCGTCAGGAACTCATCGACCAGGCCGCGCGCAATGCGGAAGGTTTCTTCGCCCACCAGTTTGACGGCCGTGCCGTCCGAGAACAGCCCCACATCGGGCAGCGTGATGCGCTTGCCCGCCGCCACCGATTGCATCATGGCGTCGGAGTCGTTCATTTGCACGCCGATCACTTTCACGTCGGGCCGCACCGCCTTGATGTAGTTGGCGACACCGCTGATGAGCCCACCGCCGCCGATGGCGACAAACACCGCATCAAGCCGCTGCGTGCCGAGTTTTTGCACTTGGCGCAGGATCTCCATGGCGACGGTACCTTGGCCGGCGATCACATCCGGGTCGTCAAACGGGTGGACGAAGGTCAATTCCTGCTCGCGCTGTAGTGCGACGGCGTGCTCGTAGGCGTCGGAATAGCTGTCGCCATGCAGCACCACTTCGCCGCCGAGGGCGCGCACGGCGTCAATTTTCACGCCGGGGGTCGTGGTTGGCATCACGATGACTGCGCGCGTGCCCAGCTTGTGCGCGCTCATTGCCACGCCTTGGGCGTGGTTGCCGGCTGAGGCGCAGATCACCCCGCGCTGCAAGTCTTCAGGCGCCAGATGCGCCATCTTGTTGTAGGCTCCGCGCAGCTTGAAGCTAAATACTGGCTGTTGGTCCTCTCGCTTGAGCAGCACTTTGTTGTGCAAACGCTGGCTCAAGTTGCGCGCCAAATCGAGATTGGATTCGATCGCCACGTCATAGACGCGTGCGTTCAGAATGCGGGTAAGGTAGTCAAGCGGGGTAAGAGGCTCGGTCATGGCACGCAGCAAAAAAGACCCGGCGCGACCGTTGCCGACGCGGGGTTGCCATCATAGGCGCCACGCCGCATGGCCCAATTGGCAGCCAGGCAAAAAAAAGCCCCTGGCCGCAAGGCCTGGGGCTGAATCCATCCGTTTTGAGGAGATGGAGGAGACAAAAGGAGCGAAGCGCTGTGGCAGTGTTGCTGCCGCTGGTGCCTCGCATCGCTGCAGTTTAGCGCGTTGTATGCTGCAATGCAGCACGTGGAGCGCCTTTTTTTAGAATGTTGCCTCTAGGGCACACGCGTACAAGGACACACATGGAATGCACAGTCAGTTGGACAGGCGCCGCAGGCGCCCGCTCGGGAATGGGGTTTGTCGCTGAAACAGGCAGCGGCCATGTGCTGGTGATGGATGGAGCGCCTGACTCCACCAAGCCGGAGATGGGCGGGCAGAACCTAGCCCCACGGCCTATGGAAGCGGTGCTAGCGGGTACTGGTGGCTGCACCGCCTACGACGTCGTGCTTATCTTGCGCCGCGGACGCCATGAGGTGCGTGGGTGCAGCGTGCATCTCAAAAGCGAGCGCGCCGAAACCGAACCCAAGGTGTTCACCCACATCCACATGCATTTCACAGTCACCGGCAAAAACCTGCCTGCCGACGCGGTGGAGCGCGCCATCGCACTCAGCCATGACAAATACTGCTCGGCCAGCATCATGTTGGCGAAAACGGCGCAAATTAGCACCAGTTACGAGCTTGTGGAGGCTTGATGCACCCAATTACCGCGTGAAGAAGTGTGTGCTTATTCTTGCTCAGGCGTTGATCGAAAGGGTTGTTCTTGGGTATTTTTCCAATTGATACAACATTTTCACTAAGAGTTAAGGGTGTCGCGTTTTCGCAAAGGTATGGTTGGTGCTTAGGGCGTGTTGTAAAGAGGCAACGCATTTCCTGTTTTGGTGGTGCGATACCGTGAATTCCTTTGCGAAACTGGGCCGTCTCTGGTGCAATAGCAGCAACTTCCCCACCAGGAGGTTGGCCCGGGGAACCGGCGGGACTGTGCAGGTGCCACAACACCCAAGACCCCCCGTACCGGCGCCCTATGTTTAACCTTGGAGTAACTCGCAATGAAAAAATCCCTGATTGCCCTGGCCGTGCTGGCTGCTTCCGGCGTCGCCATGGCTCAGTCTTCGGTCACCATGTACGGTGTGGCTGATTTGAGTTTGGCAAAGTCTAACGGTAGCTCTGCTCAAATGAGTGGCAATGACACGATGAACAACGGCAACAGCCGTCTGGGCGTGCGCGGCGTGGAAGATCTGGGTGGCGGCCTGAAGGCTTCCTTTACCTTCGAGCAAGGCATCAACGCTGAAACCGGCGCTGGCGATGCTGCTGCCTTCCAGCGCAGTGCATGGATGGCTTTGTCGGGTGGTTTCGGTAAGTTCTCGATGGGTCGTAAATACACCCCTAGCTTCTTTGGCGTTGCCGCTTGGGAGTTGACCGGCATGGCCAACTACTCGGCTGTGGCTAACCAGTGGGCTGCTGCAGGCGGTCCTTTCCGTAACAGCAGCGAATTCGCATACACCACCCCCGATATGGGTGGTTTCAGCGCTACGCTGGGCTACATTGCCAAGCCTGACAACGCCAGCAACGCCAAAGTTGACATGAACCTGATCTACGCCAACGGCCCTGTCGCCGTCGGCCTGTCGTATTTCAAGGTTAAGAATTCCGAGAAGGGTCTGGCTTTGGGTGGTTCGTACGACTTCGGTATGTTCAAACTGGCTGCTTCGCTGCAAGACGCTCCTGGCGCTTCCAAGGGTTTCTCTGTTGGTGGCTCGGTTCCTGTCGGCCCTGTGGCTCTGACGCTGGATATTGCACGTGAAAACGGCAAGGGCATGAAGAACACCGACGTCGTGCTCGAAGCCAAGTACGCTCTGTCCAAGCGCACGTTCACGTACGCCGCGTACTACAAAGACGGCGACAACGGCACTGCTACGCCATACAACACCGGTGCAAAGAACCACCTGGGTCTGGGCGTTCGCCACAACTTCTGATGAGGCGCTGGCGTGAGCCAGCTTCTCATCTAGAGAAAAAAGCCGCAAATCTTCGGATTTGTGGCTTTTTTTATGGAGCTTTGGTGTCGACCTAAGCGTTGTTCCAAGCCTACGCACCGCAGCACTAGCCTGGCAGGCCGTGCAAACTTCGCTATCCTCGCGGGATGACACAGGTCGTATCCAATGCGCCCCTTGTACCAATGACCAGATGCAGTCGACCACAAGCGTGTGGCGCAAAGACTTCAGGCTGACGGGGTCATGCTGGCCTTCGTTTTTCGCCGTCTGGTGCAGGCCGTGATCGTGCTGGTCACTGTGGCCTTTATTTCTTTTTTGCTGTTTCAGTACGTTGGCGACCCAGTAGTCTTCCTGCTGGGTCAGGATGCGCGCCCGGATCAGATTCGGGAGCTACGGTCTGCCCTCGGGCTGGACCAATCATTTTTCGTGCAGTTTTGGCACTTCCTTGTGAATGCGGCCCAAGGCGAGTTCGGCCTTAGCCTGCGCCAGGGCGCCAAGGTCTCACGGCTAATTGCCGAGCGTTTTCCCGCTACGCTGGAACTCTCTTTAGTGGCCGCGGTTCTTGCTCTTGCAGTAGGCGTTCCCATGGGCGTGTATGCCGCCTTGCGACGTGGCAGTTTCCTCAGCCAGAGCTTCATGGCACTGTCCTTGTTGGGCGTGTCGCTGCCCACCTTTCTCATCGGCATCCTGCTGATTCTGGTGTTTTCCGTGCTGCTGGGCTGGTTCCCTAGCTTTGGTCGGGGTGAAGTGGTGCATCTAGGCTGGTGGACCAGTGGCTTGCTCACACTGGACGGCTGGCACCACATCGTGCTGCCCGCTATCACGCTGGCCATTTTTCAGCTCACACTCATCATGCGGTTGGTGCGCGCTGAAATGCTGGAGGTGCTGCGCACCGACTACATCAAGTTTGCGCGGGCGCGGGGGCTGTCCGACCGAGCCATCCACTTCGGCCATGCGCTCAAGAACACCCTGGTGCCGGTGATGACCATTACAGGCCTGCAACTGGGCGGGCTGATTGCTTTTGCCATCATCACCGAAACGGTGTTTCAGTGGCCGGGAATGGGGCTTTTGTTCATTCAGGCGGTGACTTTTGCCGACATCCCTGTGATGGCGGCCTATCTCTGCCTGATTTCTCTGATTTTTGTGGTGATCAACCTTGTGGTCGATCTTTTGTATTTTGTTGTAGACCCCCGCCTGCGTGTGGGGGGCTCGGGAGCCCATTAATGCCTCATACCCACCGCCTCAAGGCTGGCGGCCGCGCTTTTGCCCAAATCGCCCAGTTCCACCCAGAGCTCACAGCCTTGCGCCGTGATCTGCACGCCCACCCTGAACTGGGCTTCGAAGAGGTTTACACCGGAGCCAGGGTTAAAGAGGCGCTCAAGGTCTGCGGCGTGGATGAAATCCACGGCGGAATCGGTCGCACCGGCATCGTCGCCGTGGTGCGCGGGCGCAGCACCGCCAGCGGCGCCATGGTCGGTCTGCGCGCCGATATGGATGCACTGCCCATGACGGAGCACAACGACCTCACCTGGAAGTCGTGCAAGCAGGGCTTGATGCACGGCTGCGGGCACGATGGCCATACCGCCATGCTGGTAGGCGCCGCCCGCTACCTGGCTGCCACCCGCGATTTCGATGGCACTGCCGTGCTGATCTTCCAGCCAGGCGAAGAAGGGATGGCCGGCGCACGCGTGATGATGGAAGACGGCCTGTTCGACCGGTTCCCCGTGCAGTCCATCTATGCCATGCACAACTGGCCCGCGATGAAGCCGGGCACCGTCGGTCTGAACGACGGCGCCATGATGGCGGCGGCCGACCGCATCACCCTCCACATCACAGGCCGTGGTGGCCATGGGGCGCACCCGTACCAGACGGTAGACGTGCTGCTGGTGGCGGCGCATCTGATCACCGCCGTGCAGAGCATCGTCTCGCGCAATGTACGGCCTATCGACAGTGCCGTGGTGAGTCTGTGTGCCATGCAGGCAGGCGACCTTGGGGCGTTTAGCGTGTTGCCTGGGACAGCCACGCTGGTGGGCACAGTGCGCACGTTTGACCACGAGGTGCAGGCGCTGGTGGAGCGGCGCCTGCACGAGCTGTGTAGCGCCGTGGGCATGGCCTTCGGTGCCACGATTGCGCTCGACTATCAGCGCATCTACCCGGCCACCATCAACACCGAATCCGAGGCGCAGTTTGCCGGCGATGTCGCCGAAGCATTGCTGGGCGCGGAAAACGTGGTGCGAGACCTGGAGCCCAGCATGGGAGCCGAAGATTTTTCTTTCATGCTGCAGACCAAGCCTGGCGCCTACCTGCGCATCGGCCAGGGCATGGGCGCGAGCGGCGCTGCGCTGCACAACAGCCGCTACGACTTCAACGACGACATTTTGTCGCTGGGTGCGGCCTTGCACGCCAGCCTCATTGAGCGTGCGATGCCCTTGCCTGCGGCATGATGACACCTCTTCCTTTCATCCCAGGAGACATGAATGAAAACGACGAGACAACTGGTTGTCACCGCTTTGTTTGCTGCTTTGTCTGCCGCTGCCGTGGTGGGGCATGCGCAAACTATCCGCATCGCCAACCAGGGAGACGCGCTCTCCATGGACCCGCACTCGCTCAATGAGTCGCTGCAACTGAGCGTGACCAGCAATGTCTACGAACCTCTGATCGGCCGCAACAAGGACCTGAGCTTGGCACCGGCCCTGGCCACCGCCTGGAAGCAGACCTCGCCCACGGTCTGGCGTTTTGAGCTGCGCAAGGGGGTACAGTTTCACGATGGCACGCCATTCACGGCCGATGACGTGCTGTTCAGCTTTGCCCGCACGCAGATCGACGGCTCTGACATGAAGAGCTACACCAACGACTTCAAGGAAGTGCGCAAGATTGACGACCACACGGTCGAAATCGAGACCAAGACGCCGTTTCCCATCCTGCCCGACGTGATCTCGCAGGTGTTCATCATGAGCAAGAAATGGTGCGAAGAGAATAAGGCCACTGGCCCGGTGGACCGGCGCAAGGGCATTGAAAATGCAGCCTCTTTCCGCGCCAACGGCACCGGCCCTTTCCGTCTTCGTGAGCGCCAGGCCGGTGTGCGCACGGTGTTCACACGCAACGGCACCTACTGGGGCAAGATCGAAGGCAACGCGGCCGAGATCATCTTTACCCCCATCGGAAACGATTCCACGCGCGTAGCGGCCCTGTTGTCGGGCGAAGTGGATGTGATGGAGCCTATTCCGGTGCAGGACATCGACCGCGTCAACCAAAACGCGGGCACGCGCGCCATCACCGGCCCCGAGATGCGCACCATTTTCCTCGGCATGGATCAGAAGCGTGATGAGCTGCTGTATTCCAGCGTCAAAGGCAAGAACCCTTTCAAAGACAAGCGCGTGCGCCAGGCGTTCTACCAGGCGATTGATATCGACGGCATCAAGAAGAACGTGATGCGCGGCGCGTCCAACCCCTCTGCGCTGATGGTTGGGCCCGGTATCAATGGTTTTGACCCGAGCATTAAGCGCTTGCCCTACGACCCCGCCGCTGCCAAGAAACTGATGGCCGAGGCAGGCTATGCCGAGGGCTTCGAGGTTGCCATGAATTGCCCGAACGACAGGTACGTGAACGACAGCCGCATCTGCCAGGCGGTGGCTGCCAATCTGGCGCGTATCAACGTCAAAATTAAGCTGGTGGCCGAAACCAAAGGCACCTACTTCCCCAAGGTGCTGCGCCGCGACACAAGCTTCTACATGCTTGGTTGGACACCGGCCACCTACGACGCGCACAACGCGCTCAATGCGTTGATGGCCTGCCCGGACGACAAAGGCGCAGGGCAATTCAACCTGGGCGCCTACTGCAACCCCAAGGTAGACGAGCTGACGCAAAAGATCCAGGCAGAAACCGACAAGACCAAACGCAACGCCATGATCAAGGAAGCTTTCGAGCTGCATTCGGCCGACATTGGCCACCTGCCGTTGCACCAGCAGGCGCTTGCCTGGGGCGTGAGCAAGAAAGTCAAGTTGGTGCAGCTTGCCGACAACTACATGCTCTTCAAATGGATGAGCATCGACAAGTGAGCCTCCAAGGCACTGCGGAGGCGTGCGCATGAATGCCACCCTGTGGCGCGCCTGGGACAGCGACTTGGTGCACAGCCTGCGCAGCTCGCCCATCGCCATGGCGGCGGCGGCGGTGGCGCTGGTCTGCGTGCTGGCCTCTTTGTTCGCGGGTTTCGTTGCGCCGCACAACCCATTTGACCTCGCCAGTCTTGAGTTGAACGACTCGCGCCTGCCGCCCGCCTGGAGCGAGCTGGGCTCGCGCAAATACCTGCTCGGCACCGACGACCAGGGCCGCGACATTCTCTCGGCGGTGATTTATGGTGCACGCATTTCGCTCATCGTCGGGGTGGCTTCGGTGGTGCTTTCGGTGCTTGTTGGCGTGGTGCTTGGTTTGGTGGCGGGCTACCTTGGTGGCTGGGTCGACGGGCTGCTGATGCGCTTGTGCGACGTCATGCTCTCGTTCCCGGCGATATTGGTGGCGCTGCTGATCGCCGGGGTAGGGCGGGCAATGTTTCCCGACGCGCATGAGTCGCTGGCCTTTGGCGTACTCATTGTGTCGATTTCACTCACCGGCTGGGTGCAGTACGCGCGCACCGTGCGCGGCTCTACGCTGGTCGAACGCAACAAGGAGTATGTCCAGGCGGCGCGCGTCACCGGCGTGACGCCGCTGCGCATCATGCGCCGGCACGTACTGCCCAACGTCATGGGGCCGGTGATGGTGCTCGCCACCATCCAGGTCGCCACGGCCATCATCACCGAGGCCACGCTGTCGTTTCTGGGCGTGGGCGCGCCGCCCACGTCGCCCTCGCTGGGTACGCTGATTCGCGTGGGGCAAGACTACCTTTTCTCCGGCGAATGGTGGATCACCGTCTTCCCCGGCTTGATGCTGGTGCTGATTTCGCTGTCGGTGAACCTGCTGGGCGACTGGTTGCGCGACGTGTTGAATCCGCGCCTGCAATGAAACAAGCCGTCGCATGAGCCTTCTTGAAGTCAAAGACCTGGTGGTTGAGTTCCCGCACCGGCGTGGCACGCTGCGTGCGCTTGACGGCGTCTCGTTTGCCATCGAGCCGGGGGAAATTTTGGGCGTGGTGGGAGAATCGGGTGCGGGCAAATCGCTTACTGGCGCTGCCATCATTGGCCTGCTGGAGCCTCCGGGGCGTATCGCGGGCGGTGAAATCTGGCTAGAGGGTCGGCGTATCGATCAGCTGGGGCATGAGGAAATGCGCAAGGTGCGCGGCCGCCATGTGGGCGCGATTTTTCAGGACCCACTTACCTCGCTGAATCCGCTCTACACCATAGGGCGCCAGCTCACTGAAACCATCCTCACGCATCTGCCCATGAACCGCACGCAGGCGCGCGAGCGGGCGGTAGAGCTGCTGCGCGATACCGGCATCCCGGCGCCCGAGCAGCGTATTGACCACTACCCGCACCAGTTTTCCGGCGGTATGCGCCAGCGCGTGGTGATTGCGCTCGCCTTGGCGGCCGAGCCACGCCTCATCGTGGCAGACGAGCCCACTACGGCGCTTGATGTGTCGATTCAGGCGCAGATCATTCAGCTACTGAAAAACGTCTGCGCCTCGCGCGGCGCCGCCGTCATGCTGATTACCCACGACATGGGCGTAATTGCCGAAACCTGCGACCGTGTCGCCGTGCTGTACGCCGGACGTGTGGCAGAAATCGGCCCGGTGCACGCGCTCATCAACCACCCTGCACATCCCTACACCGAAGGGCTCATGGCCGCCATTCCCGACATGACCCAGGACCGGGAGCGCCTGCACCAGATCGATGGTTCCATGCCGCGGCTGAACGCCATTCCACCTGGCTGCGCCTACCACCCGCGCTGCCCCGAAGCCTTTGCGCGCTGCCACGTGGAGCGGCCTGACTTGCTCGACGCCGGCGCCACACAGGCGGCCTGCTGGCTGCATGCGCCACCGGAGCAGTCATGAG
>JBQMQB010000032.1:0-1849 GCA_052172715.1 Giesbergeria sp.
GATGCAGTGGATGCCGATGGCGGTATGGACCGCGCACGCATGCGCAGTCTGGTGTTTGCCGACCCGGCAGCACGCGCGCGGCTTGAGGCCATCGTCCACCCAATCGTGCTGCGCACAATAGCCGAACGCACCCGAACTGCGCTGCAGGCCGGTGTGCGCCTGATCGTGCTCGATATTCCGCTGCTCGTCGAGTCGGTGCATTGGTCCCAGTCGCTCGACGCTGTATTGGTAGTCGACTGCACCTCCGAGACGCAGATCGACCGCGTGGTCCGCCGCAGCGCCGTGACGCGCGAGCAGGTGCGGAGCATCATGGCCGCGCAGGCGAGCCGGGCACAGCGGCGTGCGGTGGCCGATGCGGTGATTTTCAACGATGGCCTGTCGTTGGCTGCACTTGATGGAGAGGTCCAAATGCTTGCACGGGCGTTCGGGCTATGATCCCCACGGCCGTCTTCATTCTCCGACACCAAAGAAACCTGGCCGCGTGATCCTGTACGAATACCCCTTCAACGAGCGCATCCGCACCTACCTGCGGCTGGAACACCTGTTTTTGCGTCTTGGCATACTGATCGCACGCGATCATTCGCTCGACCACCATTTCGCATTGACGACGATCTTCGAGGTGATGGATGTAGCGGCCCGTGCTGATCTGAAGTCCGACGTTATGAAGGATCTCGAAAAGCAAAAGCATCTGCTCGATGGCTACCGCGGAAATCCGGCCATTTCCCTCTCCGCGCTCGACGACGTGGTGCAACAGCTCGACGGTTGCTTTGCTGCACTCAATGCCCAATCAGGCAAAGCCGGTCAGAGCCTCACGGAAAACGAGTGGTTGATGTCGATCCGCAGTCGGGTGGGTATCCCTGGGGGCACCTGCGGTTTTGACCTACCCGCTTACGCTGCTTGGCAGCACCGTCCGGTTGCAGAGCGCCAGCAAGGATTGGCCGACTGGGCGTCCACTCTGGCACCATTGGCCGAAGCTGTGTTTTTGTTGTTGAAACTGCTGCGCGATTCCGGTGCACCACAAAAGATGGTGGCCGAACATGGCCAATTACAGCAAACCCTGCCGCAAGGACGCACCTTCCAGCTGCTGCGCCTCCGCATTGACCCCGCGCTAGAACTGGTGCCCGAGATCAGCGGCAACCGTTTGATGGCGTCGGTGCGCCTTATGCAGATTCAACCGGGCGAGCATTCCACACCCTGCACGCAGGATGTCAGCTTTGAACTCACGCTGTGCGCCTGAGTCAGGAGCCAAGAAGAAGTGATACCAGCATCTTCGCACCCTGCCGCAATACGCAAGGTGGTATGTCCCTCTTGCGGCGGCATAAGCCTCTACAGCAGCGCCAATCCTTGGCGGCCGTTCTGCAGTGAACGCTGCAAACAACACGATCTTGGAGCATGGGCGAGCGAGGAATTTCGCATGCCAGCCGATGTACCGACAGACGATGCGGTGTACGGCGATCCAGGCACAAAATCCGAATAAAAAGTGGATTTTTACAGGTCTGAAAAGCCTTATCCGCTACTGATTCAATAGTGTTTCGGGATCAAACGTGAGGCCGCGCTCCTGCGCCAACCACTGCAACACAGGCAAGGCGCCCGGTAGCAATGGACGCACTGAGATCGGCCAGTGCTGCCAGCACATCTGTTGGGCCTCGCGCATCTCAAATTCGCCGCTCCACTGCGTCACGCGGCACCAGTGCAAGCGCACTAGGGCGTGCGGGTAGTCGTGCTCTGTCACCCGCCAAACCTCTGCCAACCCGATCAAAATGCCCAATTCTTCGTGCAACTCACGACGAAGCGCCTGCTCCACGCTCTCCCCCGCCTCAATCTTGCCGCCAGGGAACTCCCAGTAACC
>JBQMQB010000032.1:1949-11451 GCA_052172715.1 Giesbergeria sp.
CCAAACGATGCCAGCCACTGCGCAGCAATCGCGAGGTACTCGTCCTGGCTGAAGGGGTAGAAGCTGACCCACAAGCCAAACCGCTCGGAGAGCGAGATTTTTTCTTCCACACCCTCCCCCGGATGGACCTCGCCGTCGTCGCTGTGCGAATAGGTCAGGTTCTCGCGCATGTACTCGGGCAGCAGGTGCCGACGGTTGCTGGTGGCGTAAATCAGCACATTGGGCGTGGCAGCGGCCACCGAGCCGTCAAGGATAGATTTAAGCGCCTTGTACCCAGGCTCGCCATCCTCAAAACTCAGGTCGTCACAGAACACGACAAACTTCTCGGGCCGGTCGGCTACCACTTCGACAATGTCGGGTAGGTCGACGAGATCGGCCTTGTCCACCTCGATCAGCCGCAGGCCCCCACTGGCGTAGGTATTCAGACAGGCCTTGATGAGCGAACTCTTTCCGGTCCCGCGCGCGCCCGTGAGCAGTACGTTGTTGGCAGGCAGGCCACGCACAAACTGCTCTGTGTTGCGCTGAATCTTTTCTTTCTGGCCCTCAATCTCTTTCAGATCTGCCAATTGCATGGCCGCCACGTGGCGCACCGGCTCTAGCCGACCATGGCCGCTGACGCGCTTGCGGTAGCGCCAGGCGATGGCCTGCGACCAGTCGGGTGCGGACAAGGGCTGGGGCAACACCAACTCGATGCGCGCCATGAGTTGTTCTGCACGGGCAATCAAGCGCTCAAAATTTATAGTCATTTTGGCCTCTTACGCTTATTCATAAAGCGCCTTCAGCTATTAAATTAAGAGCGATAATCGGCGTTAATGCTGACGTAATCGTGGCTCAAATCGCAGGTCCAGATCTGGTCCTGCGCGGCGCCTCTGCCAAGTACCACGCGCACCGTAATTTCCGCCTGTTGCATCACGCGCTGGCCGTCTTCCTCGCGGTAGGCGGGGTTGCGCCCACCCTGGCGCACGACCAACACATCGTCCAGGTACAGGTCGATCAACGTCTGGTCCAGGTCGGCGATCCCGGCGTACCCCACAGCCGCCAAAATGCGGCCCAAGTTGGGATCGCTGGCAAAGAAGGCTGTTTTTACCAGCGGCGAATGGGCAATGGCGTAGGCCACTTGGCGGCATTCTTCACCGTTGGCGCCGCCTTCGACACGCACAGTGATGAACTTGGTCGCGCCCTCTCCATCGCGCACGATAGCCTGGGCCAGCAGCGTTGCCACTTCACCCAGCGCGGCCAGCAGCGCCTGTCCATCGGCACTGGCGAGTGAGGTGATTTCGGCGTTGCCAGCCCGCTGCGTGGCAATCAACGTAAAAGAATCGTTGGTCGAAGTGTCGCCATCGATAGTGATTCGGTTGAACGACTGCTCGGCGAGTTGGCGCACCAGTTGCGGCAGCAAGCCTGGCGCCACGCAGGCATCGGTCGCCAAAAATCCCAACATGGTGGCCATGTTCGGGCGAATCATGCCGGCCCCCTTGGAGATGCCGGTGACGGCCACCCGGACGCCGCCAATCTGCACCTCGGTGCTGAAGGCTTTGGGTACGGTGTCGGTCGTCATGATGGCGCGCGCCGCCGCGCCCCATTGGTCCGCGGCGGCATTGGCAATCGCGCTCGGCAGCCCCGCTTCTATGCGCTCAACCGGCAGCGGCTCCATGATCACGCCAGTGGAATACGGCAGCACTTGCACAGCATCGATGCCCAGCTGCTGCGCGGTGCTGGCGCAGGTGCGGCGCGAGCGTGCAAGCCCCTCGACCCCAGTACCAGCATTGGCATTGCCGGTGTTGACGACGAGCACGCGGATAACGCTGCCGCCTGCCAAGTGCTCCCGCGCCACCTGCACGGGCGCTGCGCAAAAGCGGTTCTGCGTGAAGACGCTGGCCACTGCGGCCCCCTCGTCGAGCAAAAACACCGTCAGGTCTTTGCGGCCAGGCTTTTTGATACCTGCCTCGGCCGTGCCAATGCGGATACCGGCAATCGAGCGCAGGTCCTGGTCGCGTGGGGCTGCAAGATGTACGGGCATGGCGGCTCCTTCAGAAAATCAAGAGATAGAAAACAGCGGCGCACCAGCGAAAACACGGGCCGCAGCCCGTGTAATCGCGCACGGCGCCGCGCAGGCTCAGGCCAGTTGGCCGTGACACTGCTTGTACTTTTTGCCACTTCCGCAGGGACAGGGGTCGTTGCGACCCACACGCCCGCCAGCAGCGACCTTCTTCTGCACGCTCAGCGTGCGCTCGTCCACCGTGGTTTCGGCGTCGCCACTCTCGTTGGGTGCGCTGTAGGTGACGTTGGCGATGTTTTCGGCGCGCTGCCCCATGTCTTCGGCGACCTGGTCAAGCTGAGTGGGCGACTGAATTTGCACCGTCACCAGCACCTTGGTGACCTCGTTCTTCACCATGTCGATGAGCTGGCGGAACAGATCAAAAGCTTCGCGCTTGTATTCCTGCTTGGGCTGCTTTTGCGCGTAGCCGCGCAAATGAATGCCCTGGCGCAGGTAGTCGAGCGCGCTGAGGTGGTCGCGCCAATTTGTGTCGAAGGTCTGCAGCAGCACCACACGCTCGAACTGGGTGAAATTCTCTTCGCCCACCGCCGCCACCTTGGCATCGAAAGACTCGCGAGCGGCTGACAGCACGCGCTCGAGGATGTCGTCGTCCGTGATCGAACTAGAGCCTTCGACTTCCTTTTGTAGGTCGAGAGGCAACTGCCATTCATCGGCCAGTGCCTTTTCCAGAGCAGGCAAGTTCCACTGCTCTTCCACCGATTCGGCCGGCACATGCAGGCGCACTAAATCGGTAAAGCAGTCGTCGCGCATAGCGCTAATGATGTCGCCAAGCTCGGACGCATCAAGAATTTCATTGCGTTGCTGGTAAATGACCTTGCGCTGGTCATTGGCGACGTCATCGTATTCAAGCAGCTGCTTGCGAATGTCGAAGTTGCGCGCTTCCACCTTGCGCTGAGCCGACTCAATACTGCGGGTGACGATGCCCGCTTCAATGGCCTCCCCGTCCGGCATTTTCAGCCGTTCCATGATGGATTTGACGCGGTCGCCTGCGAAAATTCGCATCAGCGAATCGTCCAGGCTCAAGTAGAAGCGTGAGGAACCTGGATCGCCCTGGCGGCCCGAACGGCCGCGCAACTGGTTGTCGATGCGGCGCGACTCGTGGCGCTCGGTGGCGATGATGCGCAAGCCACCAAGCGCCTTCACCTTGTCGTGCACAAGCTGCCAGTCGGCGCGCACTTGGGCAACTTTTGCCTGCTTTGCGGCCTCGTCAAGCGATTCATCAGCCTCGACAGCAGCCACGGCTTTTTCAATGTTGCCGCCAAGCACGATGTCAGTGCCGCGCCCTGCCATGTTGGTGGCAATGGTGATCATGCCGGGGCTGCCCGCCTGGGCCACGATGTCGGCCTCACGCGCATGCTGCTTGGCGTTGAGCACTTGGTGCGGCAAGCCCACCTTGTTCAGCATTTCGTCGATGATTTCGGAGTTCTCGATCGACGTAGTACCCACCAACACCGGCTGGCCACGTTCGTGGCACTCGCGGATATCGGCAATGGCTGCTTCGTATTTCTCCCGCGTGGTCTTGTAGACGCGGTCGAGCTGGTCGTCGCGGCGACTGGGCCGGTTGGGCGGTACGACCATGGTCTCCAGACCATAGATTTCCTGGAACTCGTACGCCTCGGTATCGGCCGTTCCGGTCATGCCACCAAGCGCTTTGTAGAGGCGGAAGTAGTTCTGGAAGGTGATCGACGCCATGGTCTGGTTTTCAGCCTGGATCTCCACGCCTTCTTTGGCTTCCACAGCCTGGTGCAGGCCTTCGCTCCAGCGTCGGCCAGACATCAGACGGCCGGTGAACTCGTCAACGATGACAATTTCGCCGTTCTGCACCACGTAGTGCTGATCTCGGTTGTACAGGTGGTTGGCCCGCAGCGCCGCGTACAAATGGTGCATCAGCGTGATGTTGGCCGGGTCGTACAGCGATGCGCCCTCTGGAATGAGATTCTGGTCGGCCAGTACGCGCTCCGCGGTTTCGTGGCCTTGTTCGGTGAGAAACACCTGGTGCGTCTTCTCGTCCACGGTGAAATCACCGGGCTTGGTAACACCTTCGCCGGTGCGTGGATCGGCTTCGCCCTCCTGACGCACCAAAATGGGCACCACCTTGTTCATGGTGATGTACATCGCCGTGTGGTCTTCGGCCTGGCCGCTGATGATGAGCGGCGTGCGCGCTTCATCGATCAGGATGGAGTCAACCTCGTCGACGATGGCGTAGTTGAGCACGCGCTGCACGCGGTCACCGGCCTCGTACACCATGTTGTCGCGCAGGTAGTCGAAGCCGTACTCGTTGTTGGTGCCGTAGGTGATGTCAGACTGGTACGCCGCCTGCTTTTCTTCGCGCGGCATGTTGGGCAGATTGATGCCCACGCTCAGACCGAGAAAGTTGTACAGCCGCCCCATCCACTGCGCATCGCGGTTGGCCAGGTAGTCGTTCACCGTCACCACGTGCACACCCTCGCCCGAGAGGGCATTGAGGTACACGGGCAGCGTGGCGGTCAGCGTCTTGCCTTCGCCAGTGCGCATTTCGGCAATCTTGCCGAAATGCAGCGCCATGCCGCCAACGAGTTGCACGTCAAAGTGGCGCATCTTCATGACGCGTTTGGAGCCCTCACGCACCACGGCAAAAGCTTCGGGCAAAAGTGCATTCAGGTGCTCGCCGCCTGCCACGCGCTTTTTGAATTCTTCCGTCTTGGCGCGCAAAGCCTCGTCGCTCAGCGCCTCATAGGTCGGCTCCAGTTCGTTGATGCGCGCCACCGTCTTGCGGTACTGTTTGAGCAAGCGGTCGTTGCGGCTGCCGAAAATTTTGGTGAGAAAGTTGGTGGCCATCAGACATGGATGTCTCGCGGCGCCCCCTGGCGCACAAGACATCCTCAATCCCTGTGAAGAAGTGGGTCAAATGAGGCCGAAAGCGGGAACTGCAAGCAAACGATGCACCCAGGCACTCGGACCCAAAAGATCGGATTTTACCTGCGTGCCATTGGGCGAGCCGCAGCCGCGCCGGTTGCGGGGGTACCAGGCAAATTCTGGGCGCGTGTGGCAGCCTCACCCGCAGCCAGAAATTTTCGTGGATCCTGCCAAATTCCTTGTACCCAAACTTCAAAATGCAGGTGCGGCCCGGTGGAACGCCCGGTGGTACCTACCTCGGCTATTTTCTGCCCGCGCCGCACGAGGTCACCACGCCGCACCAGGACCCGAGACGCATGGGCGTAGCGGGTGATCACCTGGTTGCCATGGTCTACCTCCACCATGTTGCCGTAGGCAGGATGATGCTCCTGTGTCACCACGACGCCTCCGGCAGCCGCCAAAATGTCAGAGCCAGTGGCGGCCGGGAAATCAAGCCCGGTATGCATCGCCGAACGCCCCGTAAGCGGGTCGATGCGCCAGCCAAAACCCGACCCGACCACATGGCCGGGGACCGGCGGCTGGGTGGGAATCATGTGCTTGCTGAGCAGCTGGTCGAGCAAACGCGATTCCAGCACCGTCATCAGGTCCGACCGCCGGCCAGTGACTTCTTCGAACTCGTCAAGGGTGCGTTGCAGCTCATCCATACTGAGGGGGCGGCTGGCAACGAGCGCGCCACCCTGCCCTGGAACTGCTCCGGGTTTGTCTCCGGTGCTCGGCGGCAAGGGGATACCTGCCAACCCCGACAATCGATCGCTGAGCGACTCAAGCTGCACCATGCGCGCCTGCATTTCACCCACCTTGCGCGCCATGGCATCCAGGTTCTGGCGCATGAAACGATCGCGCTGATCGGTTTCGTCTTTGGCGACTAGTTTCACCAGATCGCCAACCACCGGCCAACCTTCGCGTGCGCCCTTGAGAAAAACCAGATGGTAGAGGCCCGCTGCCACGCACATCAAAATAAACGAAAGCACCAACCCAGTGAGCACCAAGCGTGGACCAGAAAGAGTCAGCGCTTGGCTGCGCGCAAGACGCGCGTCCATGATAATTACTTGCATTTGCCGCCTTTTCCTGCGTGGCCACTGCCCTATTCATGAACCGTCGCCACCATGCCGTAACTTTTCAGCAAGCCGCCGACGAGGCGCCTGTGCTGGCCCAACTGTCTGCATTGGTGCGCGACTCAAGCGCGCGCCTGCGCGCTATCGAGCACCTGATTCCGACTGCGCTGCGCTCGTCGGTGCGTGCGGGCCCCATAGACGGAACCCAGTGGTGCCTGCTGGTTCAGGGCAATTCCGCCGCAGCCAAGCTGCGCCAGCTTCTGCCTGCCCTGGAAGCCCATTTGCGCAGCAAGGGGTGGGAGGTTAGCGCGATTCGCATGAAAATTCAAACTTGAGCCGTACGTGGCGGTTTTTGTGACCAATTGAAACGCACGCGTGACCCGTTTGCCTGCTATCGGCTGCGCAGGGCCCGGCTCAGCAGCAGCACGGGCACAAGCCCGACCAACACAAGCGCAAGTGAGGGCAGCGCCGCCTCGCCTAAGCGCTCGTCGCGCGCTAGCTGGTACGCCACGACCGCCAGGGTATCGCTGTTGAACGGCCGCAGCACCATGGTCGCCGGCAGCTCCTTCATCACGTCGACAAACACCAGCAACGCCCCTGCAGCTGCGGCACGTTTAAGCAAGGGCCAGTGCACCTCATGCACCAGTCGTACCCAGCTGGCACCCAGCAGGCGTGCGCTCTCGTCCAGGCTTGCCGGAAGGCGTGCGTAGCCACTCTCTACGCTCTGCAAGGTGACTGCAGAAAACCGCACCAGGTACGCCCAGACGATGCCCACCGCAGTCGTAGTGACCAGCGCGCCCAGGCCAATGTGGGGGAACTTCTGCTGCAACCACCCCACAGGCAGCAGTACTCCGACAACGATAACCGCGCCAGGCACCGCGTAGCCCACGCCCACAAGCCGCACCACGGCGCGAACCGGCCGCGTCGGCTGGCGGCGCAAGGCGAATCCCAGCGCCATGGCAACCGCCAGTGCCAGCGCAGCCGTGATGCCGCCGAGCCGCACACTGTTCCAAGCCCATTCAAGGAAGCGCTCCCACGGCAACACCGACCAATCGGCAGCCAGCGGGCGCAGCATGAACAGCACAGGTGCCACAAACCCCAGAACCACAGGCACGCCGCACACAGCCCATGCAAGCACCACCTGCCAGCCCGAGAGCACCGCGGACACCGAAGCCCCCTGCACGCCCGAACCGCGCGTGCTGAAGCGCATGCGCCTTTGCGCACGGCGCTCGAGCCACAACAGCACCAGCACAAACCCCAGCAGCATGGTGGAGAGCTGTGCGGCCACGCGCCTGTCGTCCATTGCCAGCCAGGCGTTGATGATGGCGGTGCTGAAGGTCTGTATGCCGAAGTAGCTTGTCACGCCAAAGTCAGCCAGAGTCTCCATCAAGGCCAAAGCTACCCCAGCAGCTACTGCGGGGCGTGCCAGCGGCAGTGCCACTTCAGCAATGCGCCGGCGCAGCGGTGCGCCCAGCATGCGCGCCGCTTCCATCCACTGCGCGGCGTGTTCGGCCAGCGCAGTGCGCGCCAGCAGGTACACATACGGATAAAGAGACACCACAAACACCAGCACTGCGCCGCCCAGGCTGCGCACCTCGGGCAGGAGCCGCCCCTGCCAGCCAAAAGCCTGACGCGCCCAGGTCTGCAACGGCCCGCTGAACTGCAGGAAATCGGTGTAGGCATAGGCCGTGACATAAGCTGGCATCGCCAGCGGCAACAAGAGCAGCCATTCGAAGCTGCGCCGCCCCGGAAAGTCAAACAAGGTCACCGCCACCGCCGCCGCACAGCCCAGCACTGCCGTGCCTAAGGCTACGCCTACAGCCAACCACAGGGTCGTCCACAGGTAGCCTGGCAGCACCGTCTGTGCCATCGCCCGCAGCACTGGCAGGGGAGCAGTAGATTCGACCCCCGGCAACCAGGCGCCCAGTAAGGCCAGTACCGGCAAACCGAGCAAGCCAGCCACGACAAACAGCGGGAGTTGGCGCAGCGTGGCGCAAATTTTGGACAAGGCGGAGGGTCGCCGCGCGCCGTCAGCACGCAAAAGGCGGGGTTTTTGCAAATGCGAATTTTACGCATTCACGAAACATAGAATCAGGCGATGTTTCTGCAACTCTCGAATCTGGACGTGCGCTACCCCGGCCAGACCACCTCCGCAGTAGCCAACGTCAGCCTGAGCTTGCCGATTGGGAGCATCGGGGTGCTGATCGGCCCATCGGGCTGCGGCAAGACCACACTGCTGCGCGCCGTAGCAGGGTTGGTGCCGACCGTCGGCGGCGAAGTGCATTTGGCAGGCGCTTGCGTGAGCGGCCCTGGACACAGCCTGCCACCGGAGGAGCGCCGCATCGGCATGGTGTTTCAGGACTATGCGCTGTTCCCTCACCTCGATGTGGGCCGCAACATTGCATTTGGGCTGCATGGCCTGCCGCGCAGCGCGCAGGCGGAGCGCGTTGCCGAAGTGCTGGCGCTCGTTGGTATGCCGGGAAGCGAGCGCCGCTACCCGCACGAGCTCTCGGGTGGCCAGCAGCAGCGGGTGGCGCTGGCACGGGCATTGGCGCCCCGACCCCGGCTGATGCTGCTGGATGAGCCCTTCTCCAACCTGGACGTGGAACTGCGCGAACGCCTGGCCCACGAGATGCGCGCGATATTGAAGGCCGCAGGAGCCACAGCACTGTTCGTGACGCACGACCAGCTCGAAGCCTTCGCCATAGGCGATCTGATTGGGGTCATGCAGGCGGGTGCCTTGCAGCAATGGGAAGATGCCTACAGCGTCTACCACCGTCCGGCCACCCGATTTGTCGCCAGTTTCATTGGCCACGGAGTGCTGGTGCCCGCCTGCTTGCAACAAGGCCCAGACGGCGTGGCGGTTCATACAGTACTGGGGATCCTACAAAACCTGACCGACTGTCCCCTCCCCTCACGCTACCCGGATGGACTGTGCGATGTGCTGCTGCGCGCTGACGACATCGTGCACGACGATGCCTCGCCGGTGCGGGCGCAGGTGCTGCGCAAGGCCTTTCGGGGCTCAGAGTTCCTCTATACCCTGCAGACAGAAAACGGTCTGCAGCTTGTCACCCATGTGCCCAGCCACCACAACCACGCGGTGGGGGAATGGATTGGCGTGCGCGTGCAGGCCGAGCATGTGGTCACCTTCCCCCGCGCGGCATCTGTCATTGCGTCTTGAGTAGCAGCAGATTCACGGCTCCTCTGCGCGCTTGCGGGGTTATTTGGCCAGGAGCCTGCGGCCCGTCAACCGCTCGTGTTCGGCTGCAGCAAAGCGATCGGTCATGCCTGCAATGAAATCGGCGACTACTCTTGGCAGCAGCTGCTGCGCGGCAGCGGCGCGCAGCGCAAATCCGGGTTTCATGCTCTCTGGCTTTGCCAGATAGGCCTGGAACAGCTCGCGCACCACCACCTGTGCGCTTCCGGTGGTCGCAACTACTTGGGGATGCCGGTAGAGGTTGTCGAACAAAAACCGCTTGAGCGCCTGTGACGC
>JBQMQB010000032.1:11551-13787 GCA_052172715.1 Giesbergeria sp.
GGCACCTGCATCAACTGCTCCAGCGAGATCAGGCCCGAGCGCACGCCGTCGTCAATATCGTGGGCGTTGTAGGCAATCTCATCCGCCAGATTGGCCAGCTGCGCCTCCAGGCTGGGCTGGTGCGGGTGCAGAAATCGGGTTGCCACACCGCCGGGCTCCTCAGCCTCCAGCGCCTGGGCATTGGCGCGTGAGCAGTGCTTGAGGATGCCCTCGCGCGTCTCAAACGTAAGATTGAGCCCGGCAAACTGCGGGTAGCGCAGCTCCAGTTTGTCTACCACGCGCAGGCTTTGCAGATTGTGCTCGAAGCCGCCGTGGCCGCGCATGCAGTCGTTTAGTGCGTCCTGTCCAGCATGGCCGAAGGGCGTGTGGCCCAGGTCATGCGCCAGCGCAATAGCTTCAAGCAGGTCTTCGTTCAGACGCAGCGAACGCCCCACCGAGCGGGCCAGCTGCGCCACTTCGAGCGAGTGTGTCAGCCGGGTGCGAAACAGGTCACCTTCATGGTTCAGGAACACCTGCGTCTTGTACACCAGCCGCCGGAAGGCCGAGGAATGCACGATGCGGTCGCGGTCGCGCTGGTAGTCGCTGCGCGTGGGCGCCGACAGCTCGGCATGGCGACGGCCACGCGTCGCCTCGGCATGGCATGCGTAGGGGGCAAGACCCAAAATATCGGTCAAAAAAGCCTTTTTGCTATGGGTTGGCCGTGTTTATAGCTATATATTTAATAGCGTTTCACAGAGAATTCCTGCGTCTACATCAACCGGGCACGCAGCACGCATCGATGACTTCACGCACCAGGGCATCGGGCGCTGCACGCACCACAGCCTTTCCCGGTCCGTCGATAAGTACAAATCGAATTTCCCCCGCCTGTGCTTTCTTGTCCACGCGCATCAGATCCAGATAGCGCCCAGCGTTGTCGTGTGCATCGAGCACCGGGCCATGCACCGGGAGCCCGGCACGCGCAACCAGAGTGTGCAGACGGGCGCAAAAAGCAGCGTCCACCAATCCCAGGCGCCGAGAAAGTTCGGCGGCCATCAACATGCCCGCACCCACGCCTTCGCCGTGCAGCCACACGCCATAGCCCATACCGGCTTCGATGGCGTGGCCAAAGGTGTGACCAAAGTTGAGAATGGCGCGCAGGCCAGATTCACGCTCGTCCTGCCCCACCACCTCGGCCTTGATCTCACAACTGCGGCGCACAGCATGTGCAAGCGCCGCGCGGTCGTGCAAACGCAGGGCGTCGATATGGACTTCCAGCCATGCCATGAAGTCCATGTCGTAAATTGGCCCATACTTGATTACCTCAGCTAGGCCGGCGCTCAGTTCGCGCTCAGGCAAGGTATCGAGACTGGCCAGATCACACACCACCAGCCGTGGCTGGTGGAAGGCACCGACCATGTTCTTGCCCAGCGGATGGTTGATCCCGGTCTTGCCCCCGACCGACGAATCCACCTGCGCGAGCAACGTAGTGGGGAGCTGCACAAAATCCACACCGCGCATGTAGCACGCTGCGGCAAAACCCGTCATGTCGCCCACCACACCGCCACCGAGCGCAAAGAGCAGTGTCTTGCGGTCGCAACCATGCGACAGCAGAGCGTCGAAAATCATATTGAGCGTGGCCCACGATTTGTGCTGCTCGCCATCTGGCAGCACCACCCAATGCACACACCCATACTTGGCCGCGAGACCCGTACGCACGGCCTGCGCATACAGCGGGTCGACTGTGGTGTTGGTTACCACGAGCACGGCAGCGGCTGTCGGCAGCGATGCGTAGGTGTGAGGAGAAGCCAGCAGATCCGTGCCAATCACTATGGGGTAGCTGCGCTCCCCCAGCTCAATGGACACAGTTTGCAACAGGACGGTAGGCGATACACCAAGAGTTTGGCGGAGCCCAGGGGATGGGAGTTTGGATTGCATCAGGGACATGACGCCCCAAGTTTAGGGCAGCGAGCGCTCGGTCAACTTGCAGCTGGTGGAGGGAGCGGCACAAAATGACCAGCAAGTTCCAGTTGCATCACCACCATGTTCACCAAGGTGGCGACGGACGGGCGACCCGTTTCGATCACATAGTGCGCGGTTTCGCGGTAAAGCGGGTCGCGCTCAGCGTACAGACTGCGCAGCCGCTCTAGCGGGTTGGCGGCCTGCAGCAGCGGCCGCGTGGTGTCGTGGCGCAGACGCCGGTAGATGTCTTCCGGCAAGGCATGCAAATACACAACTCGCGCTCGATCTCGTAAATGCC
>JBQMQB010000033.1:0-3414 GCA_052172715.1 Giesbergeria sp.
GTGAAGCTGTGCCGACCAAAGCGCAGGCTGCTGCCATCGGCGGCCACCAGTTCGCCCTTGTCGCGCACCGCACGCAAGGCCTGGTCGCGTGCGGTTTTCAGCCGAGTGGCCAGGTCGTCGGCCTGCACCGCTGCGCCCAGGCCGCGCAAATCATCGCTGAGCTGGCGCAGCTTGGAGAGCAGCGGGTCGCCCGCGAAATAGCTGTGAATCTGCGCCACATCGGTGAACCCCGCTACGCGGCGCGGAATGCCGTCGAGGATGCGACTGGCCGCCTCGGTCAAGGCTTGCGCGCGCTTCTGGCGCGCTTCGAGCAGCGTTTGCCGCCGCGCGGCCAGTGCGTCCACCACGGCTTCGCGCTTGGCGGCCACGTCGAGCACAAAGGCGTCGTGCTCGGCAAAGCGGCCCTCCAGCTCTTCCAGCTGCGCCAAGAGGCGGGTTAGCGCGTCGTCGCACTTGTCGGGCGTGTCGGCAAACTCCAGCGCGTTTTCTACCGCCTGGCCAAACAGCTTGAATTGCGCGCCAAACTCGGCCGTGGCCTCTGCAGCACCCAGGCTCTTGCGCCGGTTGCGGGCTTGGGCGCGCAGGCGGTTGATTTCGCCATACAGGGCAGAGATGCGGTCCAGTATGGCCGTGCGCACCACCGCGTCGCCCCCAGGCAGGGTGCCCAGTTGCTCGCTCAGCAAATCCAGCCCGGTGGCCTGTCCATCGAGCACTTCCAGCAGCTTGGCGAGTGCCGGCGAGGTGTTGGCCTGCTCCAGCTCGGCCGTCGTTTTTTCAAGGGCCTGCTGGTGGCCGTCAAAGGCATGTTCATCGGCCAGAAACTGCAAGGCGCGTTGGCCCACCTGCTGCTGCTGCGCTTGCAACTCAGCGTCCATAGCGCTTATGGCGGCAGCGTCGACATAGCGCAGCTCTTGCAGCGGCACGAGGCGCCCCCGGCGCTCGCGCAGTTGCGCCAGAGCCTGCACAAAGTCGTCGGGCGTCTTCCACAAGGTGCTGACCAGATCGACCAGCAAGCGGTGGTGCTCGCCCTGCGCCTGTTGCAGCGCCCGTGCGGTTTCGCGGCGGATGCTGTCGACTTTTTCAAATTCGGCCAGCGTCTGACGTGCGCCTTCGACGATGGCTTTGAGCTGGCCCTCCAGGGCGTGCGCTTCTGGCGCGCCCAGCCAGAAGTACGCGTCGGCCACGCGGGTGCATTGGCGAATCAGGTCTTCATAGGCCACGCGGGTAGGTACCTGCTCGGCCAAAGCGCGCGCCACGCCCATCAAGTCGGAAACGCCGCGCACCAAATCAGCGTTGCCCACCTTGGCAAAAAAACCGTTGCCACGTGGTTGTGCGGCCGCATATTCTTCGCTGGCAAACGGGGTTTGCCACAGCTGCATCGGGTGGACGCGCGCGGGCTCGGCGCCGTCGGCCAGAAACGCCAGAATGCGGCCATCAGGAAAGCGCGCATAGCCGTGCGCCACCAGCGGGGGCGCCAAGGTCTTGTTGATCAGGTTGTAGGTGAACAGCACATAGTGGCCGTCACTGGGTTGGTAGAACACATACAACACATCTTCGCCATTCGGCGAGCGCAGCATGCGCTTGAAGCGCAGGTCGCTGACGCTGTCAAAAGGCAGGTCAAACCGTTTGACTTCGCCTGTCTGCAAGTACATGCCGCCCGGAAACACGATGCCATGGTCTTCGGGCAGCTGCACGCAACTGACGCCAATGGCATCGATGCGCTCGACCTTCTGCGTACGGGTGTTGAACACCAGGTGGCGCACCTCCGTCTCGCGGTACGGCTTCACGCGCAGCAAGATGAGCAGGCCGATGCGCGCCCACGCAATTTCGGCGTCTGAGAGCGATTGGTGCTGGTCTTGCACCGGCTCGCTGTAAATGCCTTGGCCACTTTCGGTGTTGTTCTCGATCTTGACCGTGAGGTCACCACCTACGGTTTCCACAAACACCGTGTCGAGCACGTTTACATGCGGAAACTTTCCGCCCACCTGGTCTTCGCGGGTTGCCGCTGTCCACTCAAAGTCGTGCGTAGGCGGCAGCGCGATGTCGCGCTCGCCCCGGTTGTCCTGGTAGGTCACGGCGCCGCCGGGCTCGATGGCCCAGCGAAATACGCGCAAATCGTGCGCTTGCTGGCCAATTTGAAACGCCGCGAGCACCTTGTCCTGCGTTACCCGCAATTGCAGCAGCGTGGCGTTTTTGTAATAGGCGTAGAGCTCGCGGAAATCGGCGACAAACCGCGGGTCGTCCAGAAAGCTCCCGGCCAGATCCACCGGCTCCAGGTCGTCGTCTTCACTGCCCAGGCGGTACAGGCCAAACACGTCGCCGATCGCGGTTTCTTTGCGCAGGCCAATGAACACGTTGTAACCCAGCAGCAGCAAGTCGCCGATGCGCACCAAGTCACGCGCCACGCAGTTGTTTTCTGTGCGGGCGCGGGTGCGCAGCAACAGGCTTTGCTCGGCGCGGCCAAAGGCTTGCAAGCGTGCTTCGTTGAGGCCCGTGGTATCGGCCAGCAATTGCTGGCCCTGGGTTTGCAGACGTTTTTTAAGCAGCTCGTAACTGCCGCCCTCGGCCACCAGCCGCGCGGCAGGGTCGTTTTCCGCCACGTCTGGCGTGGGTGCTTTGTCAGCCATACATCCCTTATTTTTGTGGTGCGCTTGCGGGCTTGGTGCCTGAGGCTGGCGTTACCAGCCGGAGCGCAGCAACTGCAGCAGCACGTCGCGTTGTGGTTCGGGCTGGGTGAGCAGCCAGGCACGGACACCAATCAACTCGTCGATGCATGCGTCGCCATGGCGCGTGCGCAACTCAGCTTCGCGTCGGCCTTGGCTGGCGTCTTCGCGCACTCTGCGCTGCCAGCCGTCCGACAGCACCTCGGTCAGCCGCAGGCCCAGGCCGCTTTGTACCAGCGCCGGCCATTCGCCGGCATCCAGCCATACGCACTGACAACCCACGCAGCGGTCCAGTCGAAAGTCGGGCTGGTGGCTGACCCGCAGCCGCTCCATCAAGCGGGTGCAGTGGGGGCAGCGGCGTACTGGCGTGTCCAGGGTGGTCAAAGGCTCCGAGCTGGGCTCGGCCACGGGCTCGGGCGGCGAAGCCTCCACCCAGGCGCGGTACGCATCGACAGACAGCAAACTGCCATTGCACTGCAGGCATACGCTAACGCTCAAGCCAGGCGCGATTTCCGATCGTTGGTGGGGCACAGTTGCGCCGCAAACACAGACAGGAGCGGGTGCCTTTTTCAACATTTTTCACGCTCCATCACGACCCATTGGGCTTGCGAAAACTGTGTACCAGCTGCGCCAAGGCCGACTTTTGCGTCTCGCTGCCTTCACTCATTACCCTCGTGGCCAGCGCGGTCACGCTCAGGTTTTGCAGCTCACTGGCCGAGCCGCCCAGGGCGCCCATCAATTCACGCAGGTC
>JBQMQB010000033.1:3514-7588 GCA_052172715.1 Giesbergeria sp.
ATGTGGGCCTTTTCCAGCTGCATGCGGAACTCTTCGTGCGCACGGGTTTCGCTGCTCATGGCGCTCATGGCCTCGAACTTGTCGCGCAAGCCCTTGGCCTCGGCCTGGAAGCGCACTTCGATGGTATTGGCCTCGGCTTGGCCCGTCTTGACCACCGCATCGGCATCGGCCAGTCGCACATGGACATCGGCCAAACCCAGCTTCTCTTTGCCGGTGGCCTCGGCTTCAAGTTTGGCCTTCAAACCGACAGACTCTGCCTGGGCGCGCAGCTCGATTACTTGCGCATCCGCCTGGCCTTCCTTGAGCGTGGCATCCGCACCCGCGGCGCGCACATGCACGTCGACCATGCCTTGCTTTTCGTTGGCGTCTGCGGTGACCATGGTCACCTTGGCTGCGGCGAGCCCAGGCGCGGCGGACAGGGCCTCCATTCCCTCAGCTTCGCGCTTTTGCGCCTCGGCCTTGCGCTCTGACACCTTGAGGTGCGCATCGGCCAGCGTGATCTCTTCTGCCGCCTTGTGCCGTGCCTTGCGCTCTTGCGCTTCGGCGGCCTTCACCTCGATGATCAGTTTTTCTTCGGCCTGTCCCTCGGCCAGGATCACGGTGGACTGCTTGGTGCGGCCGGCTTCGGCCACGACGCGCAGCTCCTTGATGGCTTCTTCTTGCTCCGCCACCGTGCGCTCGACCACGATGCGCTCGCGGATCACATCGGCAATGGCCTTCTTCTGCACTTCGACGGCTTTGTCTCTTTCAATTATTTGCAGCGTCACTTCCTTCTCGCGGTCCACCACTTCGAGTTCGCGTGCCCGGGTGACTTTTTCTTCTTCAATGGCCACGGCGCGTTTGCGGTTGTTTTCTGCCACTTCCTTTTCGCGCTGCGCGTTTTCCTGGCTGACGGCCACCAGCTGCTCAGACTGCAAGCGGGCCAGCTCAGACTTGGTTTTCTCTTCAGACTGGACCTTCAGCGTCTCGGCCTCTTCCCGCGCCCGCACTGTGGCCACCTCGCGCGACTGGCGCGACTGCGCGTCGGCCGCCTGGCGCTCAAGCTCCAGCAAAGCCTCTTGCGTTTCCACGTTTTTCTTCTTGATCTGCATCTCTTCGTTGCGGCGCAGCTCGTTGGTGCGCACATGCTCCACCGCCGTCAATTCGGTGATCTTCTTGATGCCTTGCGCGTCCAGAATATTGTTGGTGTCGAGCTTGTCCAGCGGCGTTTGCTCGAGGTAATCGATGGCCGCATCTTCCAGTCGGTACCCCGAGAGGTCGTTGCCGATTTGTGCCACGATTTCATCGCGAAAGCGGTCACGCGCCTGGTACAGGTCGACAAAATCCATCGACTTGCCCACGGTCTTAAGCGCTTCGGAAAATTTGGCAGAAAAGAGTTCTTCCAGGGTCTCCTGGTTGGAGGCGCGCACGCAACCGATGGACTGCGCCACCTTCAGCACGTCCTCAGCCGTCTTGTTCACGCGCACAAAGAACTTCACCTTGATGTCGGCGCGGATGTTGTCGCGGCAGATCAAGCCTTCGTGGCCCGAGCGGTCAATCTCGATCGTCTTGATCGCAATCTCCATCAGCTCGGCTTTGTGAATGATCGGATAGACCATGCGGCCGGTGAAGGTGACTTCGGGTTCGGCGCGCAAGGTGTTGACGATCATCGCGTTGCCCTGCTCAATCTTTCGATAAAAGCGCGAGAACATGAAGATGAAGCACAGCAGCAAAAATGCGGCGATGCCTGCGGAGATGAGGATCGGCTCCATGGGGTTCCTTGGGTGAAAAATGAGAAATACGGTGGGAAATGAGGTTCAGGCCTGCGCTTCAGGTGCTTGCTGCACCAGATACCGCCCAAGCGCTTCGTCGTAATCAAGAATGTGGGCGATCGAGCCTTTGGTCAGCGCATTGGGTTCGTCGGCCCAGACGCTTATTTGCAGGCTTGCCCCGCGCTGTGCGATTTCGGCATAGCCCTGTGCTGCGCCGACTTTCAAGCTTTGGATGCGGCAGGTCTGGCCCACCAGGCTGGCGTTGCTGACCGCGTGGTGCATCACAAACAAGCCGCGCATGGGCTTGATGATCTGGGCGGTCGCCACAGTCGCTGCGCCTGCGCTGACTACCAGCACGCCAGTGCCAATGGCGATTTGCAGCGGCCAGGTGGGCACCAGCGGCATCAACCATTCGCCGGCCAGGCAGCTGAGCGTCCAGGAGACCAGCACCAGCAAGCTGAACGCGACAGAAAAAGGCACGCCGTTCAGCCCCAGCGCCACCACATAACCCGCCAGCGCTGAGAGGTCGCTGGCGTCGGCGTCGGCGTGCAGGTCGAGCTCGGTATCGATACCGGAGGATTCAAAGTCCACCCAGCCCACAAGCGCGAGCAGCCAGTAAAACAAGACCACCACCAGCAGCACGGTCAGGACGGCCGTGGGGTAGCTGATGGCCGCATTGATCAAACGGTCCATGGAATCCCTCCCTTTCGTTTTTATTCTTGGCGTTACGCGCTTGGGTTACCGCGAGCGTTTCGCCTGTTTTGCAGCCAACATCGAAAATTGAACCAACTCGTCGGTCACCCTCTCTTTGATTTGCAAGCGGTCTTCTGGATCAACTTCGTAGCGAGCGCCGAGATGGAGATAGTCCTCCGCCGTGAGCGAGACCGTCAAACGTGGGCGCTTGGGGCGGCTCGCGGTAGAGAGCTTGAGCACCTTGCGGATCTGGTCGGCGGTGGAAAGATTGTTTTGAAAGGCAGCTGCGCGCACCGCCTCGATGACGGTTTGCTCGACATCAAACGCCACCTGAACCGCGCGAAGGGCATCGTCTGAACCGCTCCAACGCTCTGGTTTTCTCGTCACCATGGCTCGTTACCTACCACCGCGTCAAGCCGCATCCATACTGCCGCTGGATGGACTGCCCACGCGCTGCTTGGCCTTGATGCGCGCCATGATTTCCGCCTGCCTGCGCGACGCGTCGCCAATACCCGCATCGCTGAGCTTTTTCTCCAGCGCCTGGTGGCCCAGTTCATTGTCGAGTTGCTCGGCCGCATTCATGCGGTCGGCCATGTCTTCGTGGCGCTGCTTGATGCGATCGAGCGACTCGCGCGCGCTCACCAGCTTGGAGCCGCCTTGGCCCAAGCTTTGCGAAATAGTCTCGGTGGCGCGGTACACGCTCTCGGTGGTTTTCACCACGCCCACCTCGCGCTCGTGCTCCCGGAGCTTCGTTTCGGCGCTTTTGATGAGGTCTTTGAGGCGCGCCACCTGCATCACGAACGTCGCGTGTGCCTTGGCCTGCTCTTGCAGTTCCAGTTCGATCGCGCCGATCTTGCCTGCCACTTCTTCGGCCAGCGACTCCTGCGACTTGTCCAGCGCTTCCACTGCCATGCCTTCATAGCGCTGCGCCTCGGCGCGGAGCTTCTCCATGGCGCGGGCGGTTTGCATCTCTTTGGCCATGACGCCGGTCAGCTCGCTCTTGGCGGCCGTGATGCTGGCTTTCGCATCGACGAGTTCCTGCTCGTAAATGCGCACGCCATTGGCGTCGACCACACTTTGGCCGATCTCGCGTGCGCTGCCGCGCACCAAGGTCATGATTTTGTTGATCACAGACATGGCATTTTCTCCAGGTGGTTGTGGGTGATTTAAGGCCGGAAAGACTCAGATCAAAAATTCTTGCAAGGCGCCCAGCGCGTCTAGCGCGTTGTCGCTCAGCACCGCAACCTCGGTCGCAATGTCCTGCACCGACGCGTGGCGGCTCAGCGCACCGACCAGCACATAGCGCTCGCCCACACGGCCAAAGTTGGACAGTGGCACCGACGGGTTCAAGTCGAGCAAGGTTTCCAGCATCTCGCTGCGCCGATCGGGCTTCACCTCTGCCTCGGTCCACAAGTAGCACAGGCACATGATCTGGCTCTGAGCCTGGGTGATGAAAATCGGCAACTCTTGCCGCCCTTCAATGCTGACCTGCACCACAGGCACTTCGCCAGTGATGGGCTGCAAATCGACCACCAGACCACCCATGATCTGGCTGGTCAGCAGATCAAGGCCTTCGAGTTGGTTCAGCAAGCTGCTCATGTTTTCCCTTTTGAATGAAGGTGGCACCACG